>JAEOTS010000147.1 GCA_016839745.1 Promethearchaeota archaeon | reverse complement strand
TATTATGGAAAAGATGAGAATGGCTATCACCCCTTATTACTTATCCTTAATCGATCCCCACGATCCATACGACCCAATTCGTAAACAAGCAATTCCTACAATTCACGAGCTTATAAGATATCCCGCTGATTTAGATGATCCACTTCACGAAGACGTTGATAGTCCTACTCCCGGTTTAACTCATAGATACCCAGATCGAGTATTATTTTTAGTAACGGAAAACTGTTCGATGTACTGCAGACACTGTACTCGAAGACGGTTCGCGGGTCACCACGATAAGGCACCTCCAAAAGATCAGATAGATAAATGTATAGACTATATCCAAGAAACGCCCTCAATTAGAGATGTTTTGTTATCTGGGGGAGACGCTATGCTTATTTCTGATAAATTGTTAGAGAATGTTTTAATAAGTTTAAAGGAAATCCCTCATGTAGAAATCATTAGACTAGGATCAAGAAGCCCCGTTGTTATGCCTCAACGAATTACTCCTGATCTATGTGAAATGCTTCAACAATATCATCCTATATGGTTTAATACCCACTTTAACCATCCGAACGAGATAACTGAAGATTCTACAAGGGCATGTGAAATGCTCGCAAATGCTGGGATTCCCCTTGGAAATCAATCAGTCTTATTACGGGGAGTAAATGACTGCATACATGTAATGAAAAAGTTAGTACACGAACTGGTAAAAATTAGAGTTCGTCCATATTACATTTACCAGTGCGATTTATCCGTAGGATTAGGACATTTCAGGACAAGTGTGGCACAAGGAATCGAAATTATCGAAGGATTAAGAGGCCACACATCAGGTTTGTGCGTTCCTACCTATGTTGTTGACGCCCCAGGTGGTGGAGGTAAAATACCCGTGATGCCCGATTATACCATCTCACAAGGAAATACTAGAGTTGTCTTAAGGAATTTTGAAGGTGTTATTACAACCTACGAAGAACCCACGAACTATATACCAGAGTGTCATTGCGAAGATTGCGAACAACAAATCGGAGTTTCTGCTTTGTTAAGTGGCCAAAAAATGACTATAGAACCTGAGGATCTTGAAAGAAATTTAAGAAGGAAAAAACTTAGCAAATAAAAGTTTTAAACCTTTTTACTGAAACGCTTAAAGAGATCTTTAATAAAATTTTAAATCTGTGGAAATGTTAATTTGACATACTTTAAAATCATATCCTCCTTTAATTATTTGAAACACAGATGTTGTCTGGCAATGAAGAATTTCCTGCTCTTTTAATAAATGCTATTAAGCAGTATAAGGTCATATCAATTATTGGTTTAGCTAAAAATGTAAGTAAAACCACCACATTAAATCACATTATTAATCTGTTAAGGGAGAAGCATACAATTGGAGTAACTTCCATTGGTCGAGATGGAGAACCTTACGATGCGATTACAGAACTTCCAAAACCTAAGATAATAATTGAAAAGGGAACAATTTTTGCAACAGCAGAGCAATCATTGAAGAATAGCGATATAGAAACCGAATTTGTTAAAAATACTGATTTCACTACGCCACTTGGGAACATCAACATTTACAAAGCAAAGAATAAAGGATATATTGAGCTAGCAGGCCCATCAATGAATAAACAATTAAAGGAATTATGTAACGATATGAAAGAAGTAGGTTGCGAAGTGATTTTTATCGATGGTGCATTTGATAGAAGATCGTTTGCAACGCCAATTATTTCTGATGCAACCATCCTATCTACGGGAGCTTCTGTGTCCAGAAACATGGAAAGGGTTGTCGATTTAACATCCCATATTTACAATTTGTTTAGCTTAGAGTTGGTTAAGGACGATAAAATCAGAAAAATCAGTAACGAAATCTTGCTCACTGCTAAGGTAGGAATTATAAATGATGATGATTCGTTTAATAAGTTAGGAGAATCTACGGCTTTAGGATCGTCTAAAGTAATTTTTAACCAATTAACAAAAGGCACTAAATACCTGGTAATAAAGGGAGCGATTACCGATAGCATTTTAGATGAATACATATCCAATAAAAAAGTAAAAAATTTAACTGTAATCGCCACAGATCCTACTAAATTATTTATTAGTAAGCAAGTTTTCCATAAATTTATAAAAAAGGGGGGTTGCTTAAAGGTACTAGATCGAATTAATTTAATTGCAATTACAATTAATCACACTTCACCACTCGGGTATGAATTTGAAAATAACCAGTTCATAAGGTCATTACAAGAGAGAATTAACGTTCCTATATTCAATCTTGGTCCTTGTGACAACTTATGCCTTTAAGGTGCACTACCTTTTAGACTCTAACTTCTAATAGAAGTAAAAGAGCCATTATATTTATGGTACTGCTATTCTTCTTGGTGGAATAAGAATCCAAATTTTCCTAAAGTTATTAATCGGCACTTTGTTCATTTTGTTTAATCATTTTATCAATTAAAGAAACTTTTGCTCCTGAGAAAACATTTATAAATTCTTCTGTCAGTTGAAATGCTTCATCATCACTATATTGTATTGGTGGATGTTTCATAAAGTATGAAGAAGGATTATATAAAACACCACCGTGATTTCTATCCAGAGCCAACTTTATACATCTTATAGCATCAATAACCACTCCCGCAGAATTAGGAGAATCTTCTACCGAAAGGCGTAATTCGATATCTATTGGAATGTCGCCAAATATGTTTCCCTCCATTCTAATAAAGCATATCTTATTGTCTCTTTGCCATGGAACCCAATCACTTGGACCGATATGAATATTTTCATTTTTCAATCTAGTTTTTGTTTGTGATTGAACAGCTTCGGTTTTTGATTGTTTTTTCGAAGCGAGTCTGTGTCTATCAAGCATGTTTAAGAAATCTGTGTTCCCACCAGTATTAAGTTGATATGTACGCATGAGTTTTACACCTCGTTTTTTAAAAAGATTTGTCAATACTCGGTGGACTATTGTTGCTCCCAATTGAGACTTAATATCATCACCAATTATTGGTATGTTATCCCTTTTAAATTTCTCAGCCCATATTGGATTGCTCGCAATGAAAACAGGCATACAGTTAATGAAACCTACTTTTGCTTTTAAAGCACATTCCGTATAAAATTTAGCCGCTTTTTCAGAGCCTACTGGAAGATAATTTATAAGGATATCTGCTTTTGAAGTTTTTAATTCTTGAATTATTTCTTCTTGCGTTGATTCTTTTTGATCAGATAAAATAAATGTATATTCTTTATTGTAATAATTCATATGATCTGCATAACTATCTAAAATTTTACCCATTTTAACAATAACTTTCGTTTTGGGGATATCTTTACAAAATATTTTAGAACAATTGGGTGGTTGAAAAATAGCTATCGATACATCTATTCCAACTTTCCTACGGTCTATATCAAAAGCTGCAACAACTTCAATGTCGCTTGGCAAATATCCACCAATATCCCAATGCATTAGGCCAATAGCATCCTTGTTCGTTTTATTTCTATAAAATTGGATTCCTTGAATTAAAGCACAAGCACAATTACCAAGTCCAACAATAGCAATTTTAATTTTACTAATAATAATTCACCACAGTAGGTTTCGTGTTAAGAGCAAAAGGATGAAGGCTAGAAGTTTTATTAAAAAGTCTTTTTAATTGACGATATTTTTTATGATCATCAATATCTAGCCAAATTGTATTCGGAAAATCAGAATAACCAATATTTAAATCTGAATTTAATGCTGATCTAACAATGTCTGACACACCAAATTTACGAAAATTGGATTCAACTTCCTTACTAATTTTTTTAATTTTTTTAGTCTTCAAAATAAATACTCCCATATCTAATCGGTTATAATTCATTAAATCCTTTCCAATTTTAATAATAAAAGAATTTTCTCCATATACTTTTGTAGCATCCTCCTTGTCGTAATATCCTTTATTATCCATTGGATCAGTTGCTAAAAGAATATCTTTTTTTTTATAGTTCTTTATCATTTTAGAAAAAACATTTTTTGAAAAAATATGATCAGCCATCGTAAGTATAGTATATTCTGAGGAAATTGTATTAAGACCTAAAAAAAGGCTGTATCCATTTTCTCTCTCTGGTATCTTATTTTCAATAAAAGATAATTCAAGATTTTTTAGATCAATTCCTGATCGAGCTACAGATTTAAATACCCTTTTTTTATGTTTTAATTTGTTAAATATTTCACTTGTCACTATCTTTATTTTTTTTATTCCTGTTTTACTCATACCAGCGATAATATATCCTAAAATATTCGAATCATTTAATTTTAAAAAATACTTTTTAAATCTATTATCTTTAAATTCAAATCGGCTAGAATAACCCGCTGCTAGAATTAAACCTTCTAATTTATTATTATCTATCACTATAATCCTCTTTATAAATTGTAGATAAGGAAAATGATTAAGATTACTGAAATTTCTAATTTATTATTATCTATCACTATAATCCTCTTTATAAATTGTAGATAAGGAAAATGATTAAGATTACTGAAATTTCAAAAATTTACTTCTTGTTGATGATTTTTACCATAACCAAGTAAATATAATCGCAAAACATTACTCTTTATATTTCTAAAAATCTACAAAAACATTTTTAAAATTCTTTCATATTTAAATTACTTATTCACTTGTAATTCTAATAAGATTAAAAATTATATAAGTTTTAGTTTTAATTTAACAAGTTAAAAAAAAAATTTAATTAGAATAAAGAAGAAGTTGTTTTAACAATAATAATTTAAATAAAAAAGGGATTTTTTATTTGTAATATATTTTATTATGTTTTTCCTATAACTTTATTATATAAAAAATCTAAACTTTGTAAAGTGTCTTTCAATGATCTATTTTCAATTATTAGGTGTGTGTTTTTTAGATTTTGTACTTTAGAAAACAATTTTATATAAGGAATTGTTCCCTCTTCTAAAATTCCGTGTGTATCTTTCCCAAAATTGTTTGATAAGTGAATTCCAACTGTAGGGAAATTACAAATAAGTTTAATATCTTCTATCAATGCGTTAGAGTCAAGATAAAAGGTATTAAGGTGTCCTATGTCAAGTAAGAAGCATAAAGAAGGGAAAATACAATTGTAATACCGAATATCACTTAATTTTTCAATCAAACCACTTGTTAATGATTTTTGCCGGTTTTCAATCGCAAATGGTATTGAATAAGAGCTAGAGGTTTTTATTAATTCTGATATTGTTTTAATTTGTTGTTTATGAGCCTGTTCTTTTATTGAAGGGATATTATAAAAAGTTTCACTAATCTTTCCAGTATGTACAACAACATAAAGAGGTTTCCATGTTTTTATAAGCTCTATTTCTTTTCTCAGTATTTCACTTGAATAACACCGTATTTTATTATCTAATGAAGCAATATTTAAATCAATAAATGATAAATGGAATGAAAGTTGTAAGTTTTTTGAATATAGCTTAGCAATAAGTTTTTTAGCTTTGCTTTGATGCTTTTGGAATTTAAATATGGGATTATCTAGCTGAATTTCACAGAAATCAATATTCAAGTCTATTATTGAATTTAAAAATTTTTCAAAATCCCAATTAGCACGAATTGAAATTCCTATCACACGATCATAAAGATATTAAATCCAATAAAATTTTAGTAATCCTAAATAAATAATATTATAAGTAAATAATTGAGAGAAATGCCAGCAAAAGGAGATGGTCTGGTTTCAAAATACATAAACAGACACTTTTCTCGTCCATTAACAAGTTTAATTCTGTATTTTTGGCCAAATTGTAACCCAAATTTAATATCTATTATATCAGCTTTAACTGGGATTATCAGTTCAATATTATTTTGTATGAATTTTCCTATTATGGGAGGAATCCTTGTCCAAATATCAAGTATCATTGATGGTTCTGATGGGGAAGTAGCCCGTGCCAATGGGAGAACTTCTTTTTTTGGGGGTTTCTTTGACTCTGTAATGGATCGATATGTTGATGTTTTTATATTTTTAGGCCTTACATTTTACTCTCTTAATGTCCTTTTGATTACACATGCTTTTTTATTAGGAATAATTACTATTATAGGAGCCTATTCAATAAGTTATACTGCCGCTAAAGTAGAGTTAAAAGAAGGTATTAATTTTTCCAGAACAATTCAAGGACGAGACACAAGGCTATTTCTTGTGTTTTTAGCAGGAATTTGTGCATTTTTTACAGATTGGGCAATTCCAGTATGCTTAATTTCAATTTCAATTCTAACTCATGTATCTGTTATTTTACGAATCAATCAGGTTAGAAAAGAAAAGGATTTGGAATAATATATTTTATCAACTTTTGAATTCAAAAATTTAAAATATTATATAAAAATGATTTGAGGTTATCATCATTACAAATCAGATTGTCAAATCAGACTATAAATTAAATAACTTAATAAATATTAATAATTAATATGAGAGATCCTAAAAGGATTAAAAGGGTTTGCCAATTGCTGGAGCGAGCTTGGAGTCGTTATCCTGATCAGAGGCTTGGACAGTTTCTACTCAATTATGTATTTGGAAGTTTGGGTCGAGATCTTCATATTTATCGCAGAGAGGATAATGAGGTAGAAATTCTTTTGACAACGGTTATAGAAAAATTTGATGCGTCTGAAAACCTTTCAGAAGCAGAAAAAAGGGAACAGAAAGATTTATACCGTGAAAGGATATTAAATAAAAATAAGACAGTAAAAGACGATTGAGTAATTATGTGTAAAATATATTGCGTTATCTGTGCTAAACGGATTAAAGTAAAATGGCCACCTAATTTAATAAAATATTGGTTATGGGGTTATTTTCCGTTAGGAAGGAAATAACGGGATATATTAGCAACACATTTCTGGAATTTCTCTATATTTTTTATATGTGAAGAATGTCAAAAAGATATTGATGAAATGGAAGATGAGTAACCTTATTTACAAATGAAGTAAATCGGTAAATAATTCCTAATAGAATTTTCAGATCAAAGATTAGGATAATGATAAAAAATGACTCACGGATATTATTTAATCGCAACAAAAAAATCGCTAGGAAGCAAAAAAGTAAAAAAAATGAATAAACGATCAACACATTAACAGAATTAACGGAAAGAAGTTTGAATGCACTCCTCAGTAATTTTTTTTTAATTTTTTTTAGTGACAACTTATAATTTAGACATTAGATTATTAAAATTATCTTTAGAGATGAAGTTCACATGAATAAATTAAATTTGGATTTTAAAATAGTAGAAAGTGCGAGAAAAATAGCGAGAAATATAGTTATCGATACGCAAAAGTTTATAGATAAACACACGACTACTACAATTGAAAGAACTATTTGTAGATTATTAGGGATCGATGGGGTTGATGAATTTGGAGTACCATTACCCAATATTGTAGTAGATCACGTTCAACAATCAGGATTACTTAATAATGGTATTGCTCTATACCTTGGAAATACTATTTTGCATACTCATAAATCGCCCCAAAATATTGCAGAAATGGTCTCTCAAGAACAATTAAACATGACAGAGCATCCTTTAGACAACGTCAACGAAATAAAAAATTCTTTATCCTCTATAATTCAGAAAAATCTGAATATTATCAAGCGAAACAAACAAAACAGAGAAGAATTAATTCATACTTACGGGGAAAAAGGTGAACCGTTAATTTATCTAATTGTTGCTACTGGTAATATTTTTGAGGATGTTGTTCAAGCAAAAGCTGCAGCAAGACAAGGTGCAGATGTCATTGCGGTAATAAGATCTACGGGGCAGAGTTTATTAGATTATGTGCCTTATGGATCCACATCAGAAGGTTTTGGAGGGACTTATGCCACTCAAGAAAATTTCCGTCTAATGAGGTCCGCTTTAGATGAAGTGAGTAAAGAAGAAGGTAGATATATAAGACTCACTAATTATTGTTCGGGACTTTGTATGCCCGAAATTGCTGCCATGGGCGCTTTCGAGAGAGTTGATATGATGCTAAACGATGCGTTGTATGGAATTTTATTTCGGGATATAAACATGCAAAGAACGATGGTTGATCAACATTTTTCAAGGATGATAAATGCTTATGCAGGTGCAATTATCAATACTGGCGAGGACAATTATCTTACCACAGATGACGCGTATGAAGCGGCACATACAGTACTCGCATCGCAATTCATTAACGAGCAATTTGCCAAATTAGCCGGATTAAGTGAAGAGCAAATGGGTTTAGGACATGCATTTGAGATGAATCCTGATTTGGAGAATGGTTTCATCTTTGAACTCGCCCAAGCGCAAATGGCTCGAGAAATTTTCCCAAATGTTCCGTTAAAATACATGCCCCCTACAAAATACATGACGGGAAACATCTTTAAAGGTCACGTACAAGATGCATTGTTTAACATTATTACTATCCTCACAAACCAGAGAATTCACCTACTAGGAATGTTAACGGAAGCAATTCACACACCATTCATGTCAGATCGGGCTTTATCCATTGAAAACGCGCGTTATATTTTTAAAAATATGAAAGATTTAGGAGACGAGATCACATTTAAGGAAGGGGGAATAATACAGCAACGCGCAAGCGAAGTATTAAATAAAGCTCTTGAACTTCTAACCAAGATTGAAAAGGAAGGGTTATTCAAGACAATTGAAAAAGGGATCTTCGCACAGATAAAAAGACCAATTGGTGGTGGGAAAGGATTAGACGGCGTTATTCTCAAAAGCAACAAATATTTTAACCCCTTCTTGGAAATCATGTCAAAAGAATTGAACTTAGGGGGCGAGAATTAATGGGTGGTGGACAGTATTCTACAGAAAAGAAAGAATTTGACAAGAATTTGGATCTAACTAAAATCAAACCTTACGGAGATACGATGAACGATGGAAAGATTCAAATTAGTTTCACTCTTCCTGTAGATGACGGAGAAAAAGCTTTATTTGCAGCATTAGAACTTTCCAAAAAGATGGGGATAGAAGAACCCTCAGTAGCATATCGTGTACCTTTAGATAAGGGATACACATATTTCGTGCTATATGGAAGTCTTAAACACTCAATTGATTATACTAAAATAAAAGTTGAATCTATTGTAACAAAAGCTATGACGATGGAAGAAATAGATGACTACATTAAAACAAAATTGAATCGAAAATTAATAATTATAGGCGCGACAACTGGTACAGATGCACACACAGTTGGTATTGATGCGATCATGAATAGAAAGGGGTTCGCCGGGCATTATGGATTAGAAAGATACGAAATGATTGAAGCTTATAATCTTGGTAGTCAAGTTTCAAACGAAGTTTTCGTAAAAAAAGCATTAGATTTGAATGCCGATGTGCTTCTTGTCTCTCAAACTGTAACTCAGAAAGATATTCATGTGAGAAATTTAACCAATCTAGTCGATCTACTAGAAGCTGAAGAGATAAGAGATAAAATCGTGCTAATTTGCGGTGGTCCTAGGATCTCAAACGAACTTGCGAAAGAATTAGGATATGATGCTGGTTTTGGCCCTAACACTTTTTCTGAAAATGTAGCAACATATTTTGTAAAAGAACTACATAATAGAATGTTTTAATAGGATTAGATAAGATAATGCCTTTATCAAGCGCTTACTCTGATAATGACTGGAAAAATGTTAAACCTCATGTGGCCCCTGGATATGACAAAACAGCTTATAATTTGATTTATGATCATCATTCTCACACGAACTTCAGTGATGGAAAGCTTACAATTAAGCAAAATATTGAATGGCACATTGCTATGGGCTTCAACGCCTTAACCATAACTGATCATAACAATATGCGGCATTTAGAAAAAATCAACAAAATAAAAGAAGAATATGTTGAAAAAGGCATCCTTATAACTAGTGGCATTGAATGGACAACCACTAGACTTCATTTAAATTTTATAGGTGTGTCAAAATGGGATACAAGAATACCTTATAAACCTAAAGACGAAAAGATTATCGAAGCAATTAACAAAGCCCATGATCAAGGGGGCATAGTCGTCTGTAATCATATTCCATGGAGTATTCATGAAGCGCACTACAAAAATCATCCAACACGGGAGAAGATTTTAGACTGGGGAGTAGATTATATTGAGATTGTTAATGATGATTCACAACCAGAAAATAATTTTGATCAAAAGTCACATAATTTCTGCCTAAAGCACAATAGAAAAATCGGGATGATTACAGGAACAGATATGCACAAACCAGATGGCTTAATAAGTGGTGGTGTACATGGATGGACTCTGCTTAATTTAAAGGATAAAACCGAAGAGAATTTAATGGAAGAGTTAAGGAAAAAGAATACCAAAATTATTTATTCTAAAACACCGTATCTGGACCCGAGAGTTATTTAAGTAAAATTATATATTATTTAATTACACTATATCCTTAGAATTCCGTTCAGTTGATATATGGGAAGGGAATTTGCATTATTTAATATTTAATTATAAATTATTGGATTATTAGATTTAAATATGGGAACTACGCCAGATGGATTACTTCTTGGATTCCCAATCCCAAAATAGTGATCCGTTAAGTAAGCTAGGGTCATTGGTTTAAGAAAATTTCGCCTGCAAATAATTCGATTATCTTTAAGAATACTCAAAAGGCTCTTCTCATTTAATTGCCCACCTGATTTCTCATACGCGCTCTTGATTCTTCTATCTGCGTATTTTTGTCTTTTTTTCGAATACTTCGGACTAATAAGGCTTAATTGAAGGGAATCTGAGATGAAAGTATTACTCTTTGAAACGCATTCTTTAATCTCCTTCTTTTCATATCTATAAGGTACTACTTCTAAAGAAAATACATTAGAAAGGTCTGAGATAAGTATATTGCAACTAGCAGTGAAATCTCTGCGTGTTATATAATTGAAAAACGCCTGAGCGGTTTTCGCTTTTTCTAATCCTTCACGCACTCTTATAGAACTTGGAATAGAAAATCCAGCTTGGCGAATACTCTTAATCGCATTAACTCTAATAGATACTCCAAAATTGTTTATAGCCACTGGGAGACTCAAATGAGCGCCTAGGCGTAATGAAAAAAAACTAGGATATTCAGGCATATGAACATATACAAAGGCAGCGGAATTTTTAAAGAAAAAAGGAACATCAAAATTCTGAGCAATTAATGTCCTTCTTCTATTACGCACTGCAAATGAGGTACAAGCTATTTCGAAATTCTTAAGAAGAATAGATTTTGAAAACTTTGGAATGAGTTTACCATAAAATATATCAAGGAAGCAATTTTGCAGTAAAATATCATCAAACGATATTTCATTAACTGAATCTGCCATTCCTTTCATTTCTAACTGAAAACGATCTGGAATGAACGGTTTATAATCTTTTGATAATTTAATTAGTTTCTTATATGAATACTCTCTCGACTTAAAAGTTAAGCTTAAAAATTTTATTACCCTTTTAAAGCTCTTGATTTGTTTTGAAAGATGATATCCTTCTAACACACCTAATTGATAATGATCAGGAGCAAATATTTCTAAATATTTCTGACCATTGGAATTTTTCCATCTTGCGAAACCGCTGTCTATATTTTCTTCCTCTAATATACTTTTCATAACTCCAATTTCAACCTTATTTCTTTGTATCTTATAATTTCCTATTGTGAAACCACAATTACTCATGACTTGAAACCTAGTTGATAAAGAAATATAACCAAAGTAGAGTCGAAGCTAAAGCAGAAGCACCCCAGAATAGAGTTTTATAAATCTCTAATATATCCTGAGTCAATTTCTCGTCTTGAAGATCATAAGTAGGAAAAATATCGTAAATTTTTTCATGTTCTATAGTTTCGTAAATTTTCTTAACCTTATTTTCCTTCTTCATCATTTCAGGTTCTTCAAAATAGAAAATTTCTTCATGATTTTTGAATTCTTTTTCTGAGATCACTTTCTTTTTACTCCTTTTTCTTTTTTTCTTCAATTCTCATGAACTTTCATGATTTTTGAAGTATTCATATAATGATTAATAAACTACCTATTTAAAGGTTCTTCATATTTCACGAAACTTCATTTAATATGAAAAGTTTAAAAATTCTAAAAACAATATAGAATTAATGAATTCAAACCAAACGCAAGATTACGATTTTAGATTTAAAGGAAAAATTAGAGATTACGAAAAAACTCTTATTAAATTCTTCATAGACATTGGTAAAAACAAGGATACGCCTGCAAAAGTCCAAGAAATTCTTGGATATTTAATCATTCATGATAAACTATCTCAATCTAATTTAAAAGAATTAACTGGTTATTCTACGGGCACGATTTCAACTACACTTGGAAATTTAATTACCCTTGGCGTTGTAAAAAAAGAAAGAATAGCATCGAGTAATAAGTATCTATATTCTATGATAGGGGATCTTCCTCAAATATTTGAAAGATCTAGTGAAGTATCAATTGATCAGTTTACTTTAATTTCTAAATATATACAAACTAAATTAAACGAGTTGCAAAACTTTAGAGATAAAGACGGATATAATACTCTTCACACTCAAATAAATGTGTTATTAAAGGGATATAAGAAGGTTATGAAGATAGCACCTTCTATGACTAAAGTGTTAAGCAATAAATAATAAATGAAAAATGGGATTGTGCAAAGAAATGGAAGAAGAAAAGGATTCATATGATGAACATGTGAGAAAAATTGAAAAAGAAATAATAGAATACTTAGTTAATTCTCCAATTTATTCTACCAGAAATGAAATAACTTCAAAAATATTAATCTATATCATATTAAGAAAGGAAATAAGCCAAAATCTCCTCAAAAATCTCACTGGATATTCTTCTGGGAAAATCTCAGAAGAATTAAATAGGCTTGTCGACTCAGGAATGATCATTAGAAAGAAACTCCCAGGTATTCGTAAAAAAGTATATACCTTCGAAACGGTTGAACAGATTTCTACTGCTAGGATTAAAAATGTCATAACAGGGATGATAAATTGGGAAGACAAACTCGATAATATAAAAAACGAAATGATTGCTAAGCGTAGTAAATTAGTAAATATGAATGGTTACGATAATATCATGAAAATTATAGATTTCTATCTTCCAGCAATCAAAGTATATGAAAAATTTGCTGATAGTCTGGAAATAAAATAAAAAATTTAAACGGGAATATCCCGCTTATTAAATACTATCACTGATAGAGCTAACATACCAACTGAATATCCCGTTAAAATTAAAATGTTAAGGAGGACATTATCCCATACATGGTTTACAAGTAAATTTGAAGTTTCGAAATAGTAAAAGATACTCAGAAATCTCATACCATGTACTGCTTCGGGAAATGCTTCCCAAAAGATACCTATAATGTAAAAGAATATTATAACCGCAAAACTTAAGGTAAGTGCTCGCTTAGAACGTAGAAATGTCGAAAAGAATAACGATGTGCTTATCATTGAAACCAAAAATATAAAGAGCCAGAGGAACACCGTATAAATTTCATCTAAAAATACCTGACTGGGAACTATAGTTGGAAAGACTAAAACACCGATAAGAACTCCAAGACTTGAACAAACAACAAGAATTAACGCGGTTGTGACATGGCGTACGTATTTACCTAGTACAAATTTCCAACGCTTAATAGGTTTAGATAAAATAATATCAATGGTTTTATCTTCGATTTCTTTTGGTATATCTTGTGCTGCTTTTATTATGAAATAAAAACCAAAATAAAACCAAGTCATCGAGAAGAGGTATACGTTTAAAAATCCTCCAAATGTAGTTAATGAGATATATTGCCCAACCATTTGAACAATAGCTTCAGGATAACCCTCAAGTAATCCTTCCATGTCTTCAAAGAGCGTAGGATCATAGATAGCCATGAATGCCAAAAAAAATAATCCAAAACATACTGCTAGAATTATAATGGCTTTAAGATTATATCTTATTTCCTTTATAGTAGCATTTATTAACTTCAAGCAACTTCACCTCTTTTTGGATTAGAATCTTTGTAATATTCCAGAAATATATTATCTAAGGTTGAGTGTGTAATATTAAAATCCTTGATAGGCATTCCAGCCCATTTGTTTTGGCTTAAATGGGATAATATGTCACGAGATTGGTTATAAGGGAGTAAAAATTCAAGTCTTTTTTGATATTTCTGTTTTACAATAGCTTTAGGAAAATCGGATGACAAAAACGAATTAAATTCCTGTAAACCTGTATTATTTTCAAAATCTAGTTCAAACCGTTTTAGACTTTTTTTCTTAAGCTCTTGAACACTTGAAACTTCGACAATTTTACCGTTTCTAATAATTGCAACTTGATCGCAAAATTTTTCAATTTCTGGAAGCACGTGACTAGATACAAACGCAGTACAATTAGATTCTTCTTGGCGCTCAGAAATTATTCTATAAAATTCTGATTGCATTAAAGGATCAAGACCAGAAGTGGGCTCGTCCATAATTAAAATATCGAATTTACCCATTAAAGCGGTTAAAACACCTACTTTCTGCTTGTTTCCTTTGCTGAGTACGCCCATTTTCCTATTCATTTCAATTTCAAGTCTTTCCGTGACATCTCTAATGAATTTCCAGTCAATTTCGATGTCAAATAGTTTAGCAAAATATGTGATCAACTGTTCTGCGGTCATGTATTTGTAGAGCCCAAGCTCACCTGGAAGGTAACCAATTTGGTTTCTAAATTTAACATCTTTTTTCGGGTTAATTTCTTCACCATTGATTACTGTTATTCCACTATCAGGATTAAGAAATCCTAAAATACATCTAATCGTAGTAGTCTTTCCTGCACCGTTTGGCCCTAAAAATCCAAATCTTGCTCCTTTTGGTACTTTAAGCGAAATTCCGTCGACCGCCTTTATTTTTCCTTTATTATAATATTTTTTTAGATTTTTTATTTCGATCGCACTCATTTTTTTTTCACCTTTTTTGAAAAATGTTTTTTTACCATAATAATAAATAATTTTTGCATATATAAATGTTTTCATTTTTAGTGAAAATGAAACACCAAAAATTCACATAATATGAAAACACTTAAAAATAAGTATCTCCATATTCTATCTAAGGATTATAAATTTAAATGACCAAATTTCGTAATTTTGATCAATGACAACTAATTCAGAAAAGTTTAAGCCTATTTTAGAATTAACGGATGCTATAATTCAAAAATATTTAAGTCAAAATAAAGGCAGAAATATTAATTACTTAAAAGAAACAATCAAAGATTTCCTTACTAATCCATTATGGGACAATGAATCCTTGTATCAATTAAAAACAAGTTTTAAAGACCTCGAGGTTAACGATGAAGAAACCGAGGCATTATGGAATGCAATGGAAGAAACTTTTGATCTCCGCTATGCTCAGCACCTAAAAAGCAAATCACATGTGTATGAAGGAAAAGTTAGAGTTTACGAGAAACGTCTTATAGAAATTCTGGTAGATGCCGGTAAAATCAAAGGTCAGAACGCTGTTTTTGGTTCTATTATTGGCTATTTACTCCTTCACGGAAGTCTAACTCAAACACAACTTAAAGAATTAACAGGGTTTTCAAAAGGCGCGATCTCTCAGAGTTTAAAGGTATTAACAAGTGCTCCTGCGATAAAAAAAGAGCCTTTTGGAGGAAAACGCGAATATCTTTACTCCTTAGGAACTAACATGGCAGATATCGCCTCTAACATTGGATCATATAAATCTGAATCTAATGAACGCGCAATTGAATTCTTATTAAGTAAGGTTCAAGAATTAGACAAAATTAAAGATAAAAACGGTTATGATACGCTCTCAAAAAGAGTAACTGAAATGATTAACTTTTTTGAATACAATGTAAAATTGCTACAAAAGATTAAAGAATCAAGTTTTATAAAAGAGCTGAGGGAGGATAGGACTTGAGTACAATCGAAGAATTTGATAACGAAATTCATTTGATTGAAAAGGATATCTTAAAATTCCTAATGTCCTATTCCCTTTTTATCGGACAAAAAACTACTTTTATAACGATTAAAATCTATTTTATTACTCGAAAATCCTTAACTCAAGAAAAAATGCGAGAGCTTACTGGATTCTCGCGAGGAACAATATCACAAGAAATTAGAAAATTAATTTCATTGGACCTAATCGAAAAGACTGGTGTGTCTAACACTGGAGAAATTACATATACAATGAAAAACCCCATCATAGCATTTATTCATTCATTCAGAGACCTTTCAAACGACATCTCAAAATTTGCTAAAAAAATTAATGCTATTAAAGAAGATATTGAAAGGGATAAGGTTTCAATAGAAAAATTGCATGGTTTTGACAAGGTCTATCAGTTAGTCAATGTGCTGGCGAAATCCATCCCATTTTCTCTCGAATTGATAAAAATGATAGAAAAAGAATTGATTAATTATCAAGGAGATTGATAAAATTATAAATAGCTTTACAAGTTTGATTAATAAAAAAATAATAATTATAAGTGTAACTTAAATTTTGGAAGACTATTTTAAATGGAAGTTCCCATATCCTTCTAGAAGAATGCCAGTGTTAGCTGAAAATATTGTTTCAACATCTCAACCTCTTGCTTGCCAAGCTGGGTTAACTATGCTTACAAAGGGAGGAAATGCGATTGATGCCGCTATTGCAACGGCTATAACACTTACAGTGGTCGAACCTGTTAACAACGGCATTGGAAGCGATGCCTTTGCTATCGTTTGGGATGGAAAAAAGATCGTTGGATTAAATGCCTCTGGTAAATCTCCTGCTGCTTGGACAGTAGATCATTTTTCGAAGTATAATACCATGCCCCTTTTGGGATGGGATTCAGTGACGATTCCTGGGGCTGTTTCTGCCTGGGTTGCTCTGTCAAAAAAATATGGGCAATTAAATTTTAAAGAGTTGTTTGAACCAGCAATTCAATATGCAGAGAATGGATATTTAGTGTCACCAATAACAGCAAAGTTATGGAATCAATTAGCGGTAATGTATAATCAACGGAGATTTCCTGAGTTTCATGACACTTTTCTGCCCAATGGGAGGGCACCAAGACCAGGGGAATTGTTTAAAAATCCAGGACAAGCAAATACTTTAAAAGAAATCGCCGATTCTGAAGGAGAATCTTTTTATTGTGGAAAATTGGCGAAAAAGATAGTAGATCACGCTAAAAATGCGGGTGGATTGATAACTCAGGAGGATTTAGAAAAACACGAAGTAATTTGGGAAAAACCACTAACTATGGAATATAAAGGTATAACTTTACACGAACTACCTCCTAATGGCCAAGGATTAGCAGCGTTAATAGCATTAGGGATATTAAAGAATTGCGATCTAAACCAATATGAACCCGATTCTCCCCAATCCATACACTTACAAATAGAAGCGATAAAATTAGCTTTTTCGGACGCGTATCGCTATATTTCTGATAAAAGTTATTTGGAATTTGATTCTTCTCGGGCTCTAGCTCCTAATTATTTGAAAGAAAGATCAGCTCTAATTGATCCACAATTAGCGCAACATTTTAATTTTGGTATTCCTCAGACCGGGGATACCGTCTATTTAGCTACTGCTGATGTTAATGGAATGATGGTATCTTTTATTCAATCAAATTACTTAGGTTTTGGTTCGGGAATTGTTATTCCAGGAACAGGCATTAGTTTACAAGACCGCGGTAACGGATTTAATTTAATCGAGGGTCATCCAAACCAAGTTGGACCTGAAAAGCGTCCATATCACACCATCATTCCGGCATTTGTCACAAAAAACGGATTACCATTAATGAGTTTTGGCGTTATGGGAGGTTCAATGCAACCCCAAGGGCACGCTCAAATGATGGTAAGAATTTTTGAGTACGAACAAAACCCTCAAGCGGCGTTAGATGCTCCCAGGTGGCGGGTAATGCAAGGACTTAAAGTTAATCTTGAACCTGGCTTTAACAAAGAAACGCAAGAACATTTGAAAAAATTAGGTCATCAAGTATATAACGGACATTACTTCGAATTTGGTGGAGCTCAAATCATATCTAAACTTGAAGATGGCTATCTTGCAGCTTCCGATCCAAGAAAGGACGGTCAAGCAGTTGGTTATTAAATTATTTGGTAACACATCAAGTAGATGTTTATAATACTTTTAGGAAAGACATTTAAAAACATAAGATCTGTACAACTTGGCTTTATATTTTAAATAGATAAAAGGAGAAGTATAAAATACTTTAGAAATTATAGTATATTTATTAATAATCACTCAGTGAAAAAGCATTATGACTAATCAATATATTTTGTCACATGATTTGGGAACAACAGGTGATAAAGTTGTTCTTTTCGATTTGGAATTGAATGCCATTCATCATGAAAAAGTATCCTATCCTATTTATTATCCAAAAGAAGGTTGGGCAGAGCAGGAACCTGAAGATTTTTGGAATGCGGTAAAGAAATCTACAAATAAAATTTTTCAGAACGCTGATATTATAAAGCAAGACATTATTGCAATGGTTTTCGATTGTCAAATGAACTGTACAATCCCAATCAACCAAGAAGGAAACGCTTTAATGAGATGTATAAGTTGGCTAGATACAAGAGCATCGATCGTGACTCGTAAGTTTACAAAAGGATTGATAAAAATTGCAGGATTTGGTTTGAGAAAGTTACTCCTGTTCATTAAGGTTACAGGAGGGGCTCCTGGTGTGAACGGTAAAGACCCAATTTCTCATATCTTGTGGATTAAAGAGCATAAACCAGATGTCTATAAAAAAACATATAAGTTTCTGAGCGTGAAGGATTTTATTATTTATAAATGTACCAAAAAAGCAGTCACTTCCCGTGATTTAGGCCATACTTCTTGGATGATGGATAGTAATCCCGGGAAGTTCGTGTGGTCTGAAAAAATTCTGAAAAAATTTAAAATTGATAAGGAAAAGTTACCTGAGATCAGAAAGTCAGTCGAAAAAGCAGGAGATCTAACCAGAGATGCTGCAGAACTGCTCGGTTTGGTGGAGGGAATCCCAGTATTTGTTGGCTCTGGAGATTTGACTTCAGCAGCAATAGGATCTGGAGCGATTTTAGATAATCACCCAATCATTTGCTTAGGAACTTCTGATTGGGTTGCAGCACATACATCTGAAAGATTGAAGGATCTTATACATTATACTGGAAGCATTAGTTCGTCCCAAGACAACTACCTATGTATTTCCAAGCAGGAAACAGGCGCTGCTTGTCTTGATTGGATTATAAATCAAATGTTTAAAGATAAAGTGGAAACTTATAAAGAAGATGTAAAAGGATTGTACGATTATTTAAATTCAATGGTTAAATCTAGCCCAGTGGGAGCGAAAAACCTAATATTTACTCCATGGATGTTTGGGGAAAGAAGTCCTCTGAACGATCCTAAGGTCAGGGCAGGTTTTTATAATTTAAGTCTCAACCATGCGAGAGAAGATCTGCTTCGCGCGATATATGAAGGAGTGGGCTATAACATTAAATGGGCCCTACAAATTATTGAAAAGCTCATAGGTAAAACTAAAAAGATCAATGTTATCGGTGGAGGCGCTAATTCCGAAATCTGGTGCCAAATTTTATCCGATATTTTAGATAGAAAAATAGTGCAATTGTCAGAACCAGGTTTAGCTGGAGCAAAGGGCTCAGCTATAGTTTCAATGGTAGGATTGGGCATTTTCAAATCCTTCTCAGAAGCGATTCCCTTGATAAAAATAAAGGAAGAATACGAACCAAATTCCAATACTACCGAAATATATCAAAAACTCTTTGCTGAATTTATGAAAGTGTATAAAAGAAATAAGCAAATGTTTGAACATTTGAATAATTAAGATTTTCTCTAATAACTCCTTTTTGAATCAATTTCTTTTATCTGCCTTAGTTTCAACTAGATATGGATTAAGAATCAAAATTCCAACAATAAAGAATGGAATTAAAGACCACTCAACGATAATTGAAATGATAAAAGGTGCTTGTGGACTAACAGTCTCCCACACAATTCCTCCCAAGAAAGGGCCTACAATCATTCCGATCGATTCAAGAAAGGTAATTAATCCAAAAATCTTTCCCCGATGTTTAATGGAAACACGACTTAAAACATTTACCATTACAAAACCAGTAGTAAGCATAATAGTTTGATCTATTACAAGCAAAATACCAAAAACCCATAAATTTCCTGAATTAATAATCATCCAAGTTACTATTCCCCCAAGAAAGCTAGAAATAGATATTGCAAGATAAGGATTAATCTTATCCGCAATTGTACCTAATTTTGGAGCAATAAGAGATCCAATTACAGAAGTGGGAAGATAAAACCATGCTACCAATCCAGCATTACTGTTGATATGCTCGAGGACATAAGGTTGAATATAAGGGCGATAAAAACCAACATTAATTGCACTAAGGAATAATCCTGAAAATACCAAAATAATCCCCAATAAATAAATACGTAATGCTGGTGTCCCAGAAAATTGACTAGTAGTTTTTAATTCTGGTTGTAATAATGGATCGTTTTCTACATTATTATCAGGATAAGTAAACTTTTTTTCTTCATCGACTTTTCGTGAAAATTGAATACCTGCGTAAAAGTTAGCTATTCCAAATATTGGGATTGCACCATATATTATAAAATTATTAAGTGGTGCAAATAGATTTGCCATACTAAATATAGTAAATCCTACTATTGTGCCAATTACCATACCCATCCCTAACGCGAATCTGCGTTTCCCAAAAGCAGATGAACGATGATATTTTGAAGATTTTTCTGATATAATAGTGTCTAACGGATTCCAAAATATGTATGCTCCTAAACCTAAGAGAAATGCACTAATATACATTCCTGTTAAAGATTGCAGTATTATAGAGATATAGAGTCCAAAATAAGATGCTCCTCTTCCAAAAGAACCAACCATGACTAGAATTTTCTTGGAAAAATGATCTGATAAATATCCAATGAAACTAGAGCTGATTAAACCTCCCAAGGTAATAAATGAAAAAAATAACCCTAAATTAGTAGCGGGATAATTTAAAACTTGTTTGATCAGGTAAGCTATAATAAATTCAATAAAAAAAAACCCAAGTGAATTCCAAACAACAATATATATCACTGAATTAAAATCTGAAGTGAATTTGTGATGTTCTGGTACCTTTTCTTTTTTTTTATTAGTGAGACTCATACGCATAATTTCAATTAAATAAAAAATGTAAGGAAAAAGAATCTTTGTATATGATAAACTCCTTTTATTTAAACTAATTTATAAAAAAGATAACGAACTAGAATAACATTTTCAGGTTAAAAAATAATATAAAAATAAAAAAATTAAGAAATTTTAGACAGAATTATATATATAGTTATTTGTCAAGTCAAATAAAAGATAATATGAGTCCTAAACCTACTAAGTTAAAAAAATTATACAAAAAAAAAATTTTGAATATTTTAAATTAAATTTTTTCTAGCTACATATAATATGTCCAAATCGACTCGGCAACGTTCCTGATGTCCATCTCTTCGAAGAGAAGCGGTTTATACGTCCAAGTATCGTATAACGCTAGCTGATCGTACGCATGAGGACTTGGTCCAGTTAGAGCACTAAAGAATCCGCTTTGACCTGGTGGAATTACGTTGACTGCACGAGGTGGAGGTTTATATAACCAGTACCACCGTTTATCTTTTAGCATTTCAGCTACGTGATTGTAGGTACCTCGATTCATAGAATGCATTTTTGGAGTGGGTAGAGCTCCTTGTGACCAGAGAGAAGTTATCATAACTGGTGTAAGCCAGGTTGAGATATCGTCGCCTCTTGCTGCCTTTAAATCAACAACTGCCATTTTTAAAGCTCGATTTATTACATCGTTTTTATCCTCTCCATTAAGATAATCGAAATTAAGAGGTAATTTAGAATCTGCTCCATCAAAAACGTGAATTAAAGTGCTTGAACCTCCGTTTACACCGGCTTCATCAAAAACTTCGCCAAATATCTTTCCATACCATGCATTAAAGATTGTAAGACCTGGATCGTCGTAGGTTCCATCAGGATCTGGGTAATTTGGAGCTATCTCATCGTTATAACGGTGATTCCAGCCCTCAAGGTAGGGTAGTACCTCCATAACATCCGGATCAGCAGATGTGCTTGCGGCTTCCACAAGGTAATGGAGGAAATTCATACCAGGAATGTGGTTGTACCCCGCTTCCGTGTTAATTCTTTGCATATCTTCAAAGGTTACGTCATCTCCAGCCGCCAATAATTCTTGTATCCATTTAACGCGGTGTCCTTCGCCCCAATCTGCCTCTGAATATGGCCAACCGGCAATTGGTTTATTATTCCAGTTTGCCATGAACCCTTGAGATGGATTGATCGCTCTGGGCATCTCAGCAAAACCTGTGACACCAACCCATTCTTCTTCTCCAGTCCCCCATAA
Source organism: Promethearchaeota archaeon (assembly GCA_016839745.1). Classification (GTDB taxonomy): domain Archaea; phylum Asgardarchaeota; class Lokiarchaeia; order Sigyniarchaeales; family SOKP01; genus SOKP01. Next base: position 21,152 of record JAEOTS010000147.1, on the reverse strand, counting down.
TGGGAACCTATCGTCAATTAGTCGTGGACCAGCTCCAAGATCCTTACCATAAGTTGGTTTAATTGGGTAAGTACCTGAGTGCCAATATCCTGAGTTTCCCTTCCTATCAACCCATAAGAAGTTATGGCTTAACTTAACACGTCTAGCAGCTTCTTGCATGTCCTCGATATACCTAGATTGTTGAAAGAGCATCCATCCTTCTTCGGCGTCTATCTCGTTTTTAAAGAATGGAACCTTCACAGTATAAGCAAGATTATTTGCCAAATCCCACCCATGAACTGGATGAATAAGGGGACCATGCACTGTGCGATAAATCTGAAAATCTACAGGATTTGACCCAAATGGACCATATACTGTTTCCGTTCTCACTTCCATATCCACCCATCCGCCGTTATACCAATATTGGTATTGATTATCAGGATTCAACACCTCGATGTACGTATCTATAATATCTGAACTCCCAGTTGTTGACGTCCATGCACCGTACCGACTTACTCCAATTAAAATAGTTGGAGCCATAGGCATCATCATCCCAACCGCATCGATACCTGCACCATGAAATCCGATTTCACTAACAATTTGAGGTGTCGAATGACCCATTTGGGGACCTCCTACTTCCATAGCGTTTCCATTTTCAGATTTCCATGAATTAACCACCCAAGCGTTACTCCCGAATTTTGTGGGTAAACCCATCGAACTTAAGAAAATATCCTGCCCCATTCTAAATTCTTCATAACTTTGGGCAATTTCACCTATATTATTTGGAAGATAAGATGGTATGGATTCACCTATATTATTTGGAAGATAAGATGGTATGGATTCAGAATCCCCTGAATTAGGGAAATAAGCTCCGCTTGGAATAGTTACCTCCGATCCAGGATCTTGTTGAGGATAAAGATCGTTAAACATTTCCCATGCTAAATCTGGGCCATATATTGATTCAAGGGCTTGATATCTACCAGCATAACTGAGTTCACCGCCTCCCGTTGCTCCAAATCTCCAAGCCATCATTACAAAAAGAGCAATACTATCTTCGACCTCCCAAGGCTCAAGTGGAAAACCAAAAGATAGATATTCAGCAGGCATAAGTGACGGATCGCCATTCGCAAGAGCTTCATTAGCTTCTGCAATGTACGTGTTCAAACCATCTCTATATGCTAGGATCATTTCTTTCAATTTTGCTTCTGGAAACGAGGGTATCCAATTATCCCAAATTTCTAATAGTTCTTCTCTACTGTAACCTTGTGATCTTGTTACATAATCATCGTAATGACTTCCTATCCCAAATTCAAAAAGGTTTCCAAACGCTTGTTTTCGGAATAAATCAGCTTGCCATAACCGATCTTGACCGATGGCATAACCAGCACCAAAAGCTAATCCTTCTTTCGTACTTGCGAATACATGAGGCACTCCATAATTATCTCGTATAATAGTTACTTTAGTACTCAAAAATTCGTAAGGAGTAAATGGACCAGGTGCGCTGACGGATTGTGTAGGTAAAAGCATCATTAGTACTATAATAGAAGTTGCACAAACAATTAGTTTTTTTTTCATTATTTTCAACTTTTTTTTTGTGAATTTCTTGTTTTTTAGAAAATTTTGTACAAGAATTTTTTAACAGAATCATATATAAATTTTTGTACAAGAATTTTTTAACAGAATTATATATAAATTTTTGTGTTAAAAGTGGCTTCAAAGAGAGAATTATTTTTAGAATCCCACGATCTTCCCAAACCTAAAAAATATTAATACTTTTAATGATAATTTTCATTATATTAAATATTCTAAATATTATATGAAAAAAGTATGAATTCATATGCCAAGTTCAAAAGATTATATGGAAATGGATGATATATACTGCGCTCACAACTATCACCCAATAGAGGTGGTTATTTCTAAAGCAGAAGGAGTATGGGTTTACGATCCAGAAGGAAAGAAGTATTTGGATTGCTTATCTGCCTACTCTTCTCAGAATACTGGACATTGTCATCCAGAAATCATAAAGGCTTTAAAAGAGCAAGCTGATAAAGTTACTTTAACCTCTCGAGCTTTCTATAACGATATGATGGGTCCTTTTTTAAAAAGGCTATGCGAAGTTGTAGGCCCACACATTAACGACCCAAAAAATACAGGTATTATGGCACTTCCCATGAACACTGGGACTGAAGCCGTCTCTTCTGGTTTGAAAGTCGCTAGAGCATGGGGATATATAAAAAAGAAGATTCCTAAAAACGAAGCTAAAATTATTATCTGCCGGGATAATTTTCATGGAAGATCAATCACAATTGTGGGTTTTAGTACGGATATTGAAGCTGTCAGATATTACGGTAATTTTGGACCTTACACTCCGGGATTTGTTACCATTCCTTACGGGGATGCTGAAGAATTGGAAAATATAATATTAGAAATAGGTCCTGAGAAAGTAGCTGCGTTCCTATTTGAACCGGTTCAAGGAGAAGCGGGTGTTAAGATACCACCTGAAGGATTTATTAAAAAAGTAAGAGAAATCTGTACTAAATACGAAGTTTTGATGGTTGCAGACGAAATTCAAACGGGTTTCGGAAGAACTGGAGAATTATTTGCTTGTGACCATGAAAGTGTAAAACCTGATGTGATCTTACTTGGAAAAGCTCTTGGTGGTGGTGTTTACCCCGTTTCCGCAGTAGTAACCACTAAGGATATTATTGGCCCTGACGTTATTAAACCAGGAACGCATGGAAGCACATTTGGTGGAAATCCTTTAGCTTCAGCCGTGGCTCTAAAATCGTTAGAGGTCCATCTTGACGATCATCTTGCCCAACGCTCTAAAGAATTTGGAACTTACTTTCTAGAAGGACTCAAAAACATCGCCAAAAAGAATACAATTATTCCCATAAAAGATGTTAGAGGCAAGGGTTTATTAATGGCGATTGAGTTCTATTCAGACTCAAGACATATAGTCCAGATGTTTAAAGATAAGGGCGTACTGGCTAAACACACACACTCTACAACCATTCGGTTCGCTCCACCTCTAATTATAACTAAGGATCAAATAGATTGGGCTTTAAAGGTAATAGAAGACGTTCTAGTAGCATAATTTATGTTCATTTTTTATTAGATTTAACTTTCTTCTATGAAGAAATGAGTGCCAGCCTTTCCTTCTAACGCCTCTTTAATTTTTTCAATTGAAGTTATAATTGCTTGTTCGCCACCAGCTTCTAGAAAATTAATTACTGCTTGTATTTTAGGACCCATACTTCCCGGAGGAAAATGTCCTTGCCTTAGATAATCTTTAGCGTCTGCAGTTGAAACTTTATCTAGGTATTTATAATCTACTCTACCGTAATTTAATGCTACTTTTTCGACATCAGTGGCAATTATAAGGATTTCTGCATTAATCTGTTCCCCCAATTTTGCACTTGCCAAATCTTTATCTATAACAGCTTCAACACCTTGAAAGCGCTTACCGTCTTTAATAACGGGAACGCCACCACCTCCACAAGATATAACGATAAAATTTTCTTGCATTAACTTTTTAATTTCTCGCGATTGGACAATTCTTAAAGGTTTTGGTGAGGGAACTACATGTCTCCATCCTTTTGATGTTTTCACATAACCAGGGCGCTTTCTTTTGTATGAAGGTCCAATTGGTTTGGTAGGTCGTATAAATGCTCTATCATTTGGATTAACTTCTACATAGGTTAGTACAGTGAGAAAATATTTTTTCATATCTGTACCAAGACGCATGAGTTCTTCGTCGAGCGTAGATTCAATTAAGAAGCCAATTTGTCCTTGAGTTTCAGCTACTAAAATTTGTAAAGGCATTCTCGTAATCTCATCAGTTGCTTCTTGTTGTAAGAGAAGTGCTCCTACTTGAGGACCATTCCCGTGAGTAATAACGACATTATAATCTTCAGATAATTCAGCAATTTGCTTTATGGGGGCTTGTAAGTTATTAATCATTTGTTCCGGGGTTCCTCTTTCCCCCGGTTTAATGAGGGCATTTCCTCCAAGCGCAACGATTAATGTTTTCATTCAAGAGAACCTTTACAACAAACAATATTAAAGCAAATGAAAAATAATAATATTTTACTTTTTATTTAAAGCTTTTCTCTTTAATGTGGTACAATATCAATAATGATATGAAAAGGAAAATTTTTAAAATTTATCTCGTAAAAAGAGCATAATTGCTTTTTGACTGTGTAATCTATTTTCTGCCTGATCGAAAACAAAGGATTGAGGTCCATCTATAACTTCAGCAGTTTGTTCATAACCTCGTTTGGCTGGTAAACAGTTCATAAAAATTGCGTCTGATTTTGCAGTTTCCATTATCTGTGAGTTAACTTGGAACGGTGTGAAAATTATCCGTCGTTCCTCCTCCTTTTCAACTGGAATGCCATACGACATCCAGGAGTCGGTATAAACTATATCAGAATCTCTCGCAGCATTATAGGCATCATGGATAATATTTATGTATGCCCCAGTTTCTTTTGAGATTTTAGAGACTTCATCAAGGACTCCTTGTTCAGGTGTGTATTCTGATCCAACAGGACAGGCAACATCTAATTCTAAACCAAAAATCGCAGCAATCCGCATTAAATCGTAAGTTACATTGTTATAAGCATCTCCGAAATAACTAATTTTAAGATTATTCAGTCTTCCTTTTTTCTCTTTTATAGTTAAGAAATCTCCCATTATTTGGCAAGGATGTGCGAAATCGTCAAGCATATTAATTACAGGAACATCTGCATATTTAGCTAAATCCCACATATCATGTCTTTTAAACAATCTCGCAGCCATTAAATTAATATATTTAGATGCAGCCTTAGCAGTATCGTGTATATTTTCCTTCCTCCCAAGTGGAGAATCCTTTATCGAATAGAATATCGCATGACCTCCTAGTTGTTGCATACCTACTTCAAAAGAGATTCTTGTTCTCAGAGAAGGCTTTTCAAAAATCATTAAAAGCGTTTCTCCTCTCAAAGCAGACTCAAAATCTTGGGGATTATTTTTTATCTCTATTGCTTTATCTATAATCTTCTCAATTTCAGCCTTTGTAAAATCAGAAATTTTTAATAAATGGCGTACCATTTTAACATCAATTTATCGTTTTAATGAATATATCAGATTATACTTTATATTTTTTACTTCAAATCTTCTATTTTATAATAATCGCGGCTGTAACCAAGTTCTTCTAGCATTTGATAATCTTTTGAGCTAAGCTTTTCTGTGATTAAGCGGCTAAGAAGTTCGCCAAGTCCAGGACCAATCATAAAACCCTGTCCACACATGCCTACAGCATTAATATATCCTTCAATATCATCAACCTTACCAATTATAGGGTTTCCATCAGGAGTCATAGGATACAATCCCCTCCAGGTTCTTCTTATTTTAATATTTTTTAATCGTGGGAGTAAATTAACCATACGTTTTGCGATTTGTGGTAAGAATACACTAGTTTCTAAACGATCTAGTCCGGGAATATTAGGGTCTGGCGTGAGGCAAAAAATAATTTTACCCTCTTTATTCTGATAGAAATAGTAATTTTTTGAATTTCCAAACTTCTTATCTGTAGCAGGTTTTATATCGACCACCATCGTAGAAAATTTTTTTTTAACGGGCTCAGTGATCCCTGCCTCATGACTTTCTGGAATGACGGGTAAATCAATATTTAGCATGTCACCTATGTTTTTTGCGTGAGCTCCCGCTGAATTAACAATTGTTTGAGCTTTATATTCAGTTTTGTTTGTTTTTACACCAATTATTCTTTTTCTCTGCGTTTTGATTTCAGTAACAGTTTCATTAAAAGTATATTCTGCTCCGTATTCTTTTGATTTACGATAAAAAGCATGAAGAGCTAATAAAGGAGACGAATTTCCATCTTCAGGACTAAATGTACCACCTCTTAAATTCTCATTGTTTATTCCAGGTACTAAACCTCTGATTTTTTCAGCATCTACATAGTTTATGTTTAACCCGAATTCTTTTTGCTCTCGAACTGTAGCTTTCAACATTTGTTCGTGTTCGTTAGTAAACGCAAGAAAACAATAACCACCTTGTTCCCACCATATATCGTCCCCAAACAATTCTTTCCAAGAAGCAAATATTTCTATTGATCTTTGACATAACCATATCTTGCTTTTAAGGGAGTGAGTCGCTCTAATTCCTCCAATTGCATGTTTATTATCGCCTTGAGCAACAGAAGGTAATTCATCAAGTACAAGCGTTTTAAGTCCGCTTTTGGCTGTCGCTAAAGCAGTTGGGACGCCTACACTTCCAGCTCCTATGATAATAACGTCGTATTCCACCAAGATTATTTACTCCCTTTCTTTGATTTTATTCCCGCGAATGCGCCCATTGGAACTTCTACAAATAATGGTCGTTTCGTGCCTGAAGTAATGTTTTCTTGTTTTATCCCTTCCTCTCGGAAGATTCTATTAATCAGCGAGGTGCAGGTTTTCCCCCCACAAGCTCCCATTCCAGCCTTAGTTAATGCTTTTAATTCGTTAAAATCACGCACTCCATAACGAATCCACTTTCGTACCTCTCCTACCGAAACTCTCTCGCATCTACATACGATAATATCGTCATCTGTGTATGATTGCTGATAGAGATCCATAGGTTCGGTATAAATTGATTTTATAAGTTTAATCCCAACAGCAAACTTTGCGATTTCCGAAGGTAATCTAACTGAGACTAATTGGGTTTTTGGAAATTCTTTGAGAAATCGTGCTCTCGTAACTTCAAATTCACCCAATTCCCCATCGTTACCAACAACCATGACTTTTCGACCGACTTCAATCTTTTCAGAAGTCAATTCTAAAGGGAAAGTAACTATTGGAGATTTATTATCTTTTCTATAATCAACTAAAGTGATAGCTAATCCCGGACACACTGCTACGCATTTTCCACAACCAATACAATCTTGGTCGTCGGTAAAATACGGTAATTGAGTAATCAAATCGTCAACCGTCTTGATTTGCTGTTGAGGACACACACTCGTACAAGGGTTGCACGGTATTTCTTGATTACAATGAAATAGTGGAAAGATACCTTCTTCTTTATCTACCACTTCTGTTTGAATAGGGTCAGGAGGTTTCGCTTTCATTAAATTCGCAAAATCTTCTAACTCTTCAAGATTTTCGGCAATTGAAATTCCCATTTCTTTTAAAATTTTTAGCGCTTCAATTTTACCGGTAAAAATTGCAGCAGAAGCCTCCGCTATTTCTTGAGCGTCACCCGCTATCCATACTTTCATGTTAAATTGCTGTGCTTTATAATAAAACTCATCGACAGGATCTAATCCAACTGCAATTAATAATGTATCGCAAGCAAATGTCTTTTCGGAACCAGGTTCAATATCCCAACTATCTGTCAACTTTCCAATAGTCACGGATTCAAGTTTATCTTGACCATTTGCAGATATAACTGTATGATTCGTATAGATAGGAACGCCTAACCTTTTTAATTTGTCTTCGTGGACTTTATATCCTCCACATTTGGGTAAAGCTTCAACCAAGCCCACGACTTTTATTCCTGCTTGAATTGCATGATATCCCGCTATTAATCCGACATTACCCCCTCCAACAATGAACACATTTTCCGCTGCTTTTATCAAATCTCGATTTACTAAAGTTTGAAACGCACCAGCACCATACACCCCAGGAAGCGTGTTTCCGGGAAAAACTAGCATCTTTTCTCTTGCTCCAGTTGCAATTAGTAAGTACTTAGGTTTAATCAAAACGTATTCGTCCATATCCTTTATAATCCCAACTAATTCGTCGCTGAATATGGCTAAAACTATACTGTTGACCCAAATCTTTACTGAATCAAGATTGGATACTATATCTCCAAGTATATTTCCTATATCTATACCGCGTGTGCCCGCATATACATCCTCTTGAGAACCAAAGAATTTATGAGTTTGAAGTACTAATTTTCCACCTAATCTTGATTTATCGTCTACAAGGATAACTTCAATATTATTTTCTCCCAAAATTTTCGTAGCCGAAAGTCCCGCAGGACCTCCTCCTATTACGAGAACATCAGTATTTATTATTTCTATATCTCTAACTTCAACACGACTATCTTCCGAAGGTAATTCTGGCAAACCATTACAGCTCTCAATTGTCATCCCTTTCGTTAAGGGAGTCATGCACGCTTTCACGGGAACGCCATCCGCGATTACGTTACATTGAGAACACTGACCATTTGCGCAAAACAATCCTTGCGGACTGTGATCTTTAACATGATGTCCAAATATCTTAATTTTATTTAAAAAAAGAGCAGACGATATAACCATCCCCTCAAATCCGTACAGAAGTTTCCCATCGAATTTGAAGTCTATCTTTTTCTTGTCGGGAATTTCCAGAATGGGGTGTTTAGTTATATTTTCCATCAAGAATCAGGTTTGCATAATTCGTTTTTATTGATAAGGAGCAATAATAGCTATTATTTTATGAAAATCTATTCCTAACCTTTTTACAGTCGCAATCGTGGGGCAACCGTTTTTATTCCAGCCTCGTTCCGAGTAAACCGCATCTTGGAGCTTCTCGTATTGCTCTTCTCGATGTTTACGGAGTATTTTAATCTTCTCTTCAGTAGACATTCCCCCTATATCAATATTCATCTCTTTTAACTGATTGTCATACCTTTCAGCGCGACTTTCATATTCGAGAGGAGTAACTGGTCCAACAGCCCTATAAGGTAGATTCGAATCGTTTTCTCGGAGTCCTTTACCTAATCTTATGTTAAATATCCTTTGAAAAGTATAAACTCGTTCTGACATTAAAAGAAGATCTTCTATAGTCGATTCTCGTCCTGTAACTGCTGAGAAATATTCTGCATACCATTTTTGGTGATCAGGAATTTTGGCGCGAACTAACTCTCCTGTGTCTGGATCCTTGATGGGGTAATCTGCTTGACTTTCCGGTTGGATATCATTCCAAGGTAACTTACATAAACCACATAATCCGAACCAAGTTCTCCATAGTGGAAAATATTGTAATGCTTTAGCTTTATCTTTAAATGTGGGAATCGAATTTCGAATGACATCGTCAAATATCAGCCATGCTTCGTCGTGTTGCGGTCCTTTGTTTGTTAACCCATATCCACCTTGTTGTGCTAACGATTCTTTCGTTACGTACTCGGAAAATTCTAATCCTTTGTGTTCCATACCGATATCTTGAACGAATTTTGGATCTGCTCCGAATTTTTCCACAAAATAATTCTTCATGGATTTAATACCTTTTCCTACGATAATTCCAAATTCTTCACCTTTAGCCATTTGATGAATCAGCTCAACCGCAGCTTCGGCATTTCCGAAATTTAATTCTAATCCGCCGGTTCTTTCCTTATTGAGAATACCCGCTTCAAAACACTCCATTACAAACGCGATTCCAGTGCCAACTGAGATAGTATCTATACCATATGTATCGCAATAGAAATTTACTTCTAAAACCCATTTTGGGTCCCAAACACCCCAGTTTGAGCCACAACCGGCTATAGTTTCGTATTCTGGGCCATCAACAATTAATTTCTGACCCTTAAAAGGACCTGTTCGAATTTCGTATCCCTCTGAGTAGTGAGAACAGCTAACAGTACAACCAATCCAACACCCATCCCCTCCTTCTTTCCCAGAGTATATCTCTCTCATGATCTCCCTATTATAAGGGATGTTTTTTCCTCGAATTTCTCTGTGAGCTCCAAATCGAAAGTTTTCTGTTGGTAGGAGATCTGTAACATTCATAATGTCTGGAAGGTGTCCAGTTCCCACTCTTCGCATTTCGTTCTGGACAGGATCAAGTTTAATTATTTCTTGAGTGTGTGCGATGCCGATTTTTCTTGCTTGTTCTAAATTAGCAGGATTGTTTGAACCAACGGTTACCTTTGGAGAACGACACACTAATGCTTTGACATTTTTATCAGCAAAAACGGTGCCAACCCCCCCTCGTCCCGCTTGCTTACTTGACGCCCATTTACGACCAGGGACGTACCACGAAAAGTTTAACAGTCCCCAATTGGTGTGTTTTGCAGCAGGACCTGTGCTTACTACCGAAATTCGTTGTTTTTCTCTATCGTCTTGAGCGTAATGTTCGGTAAGCTGTTGTGTCAATTCGTGAGAGTATTTAGATAAGCCTTCAGATTCTTCAACTTGTTTGATTTGAACAAGTCCCTCGACACCATCTATATGTACAATTACTTCTTTTTCAGCTTTTCCTTGAATTTCGATTGCGTCAAACCCCGAGAATTTCAAATAAGGACCGAAATATCCGCCCACATTAGAATCTATAATGATATCTGTCAAGGGAGAAACCGTTGTGACTATTGACTTTCCAGAACCAGGATAAAAGATGTTTCCACCTAACGGTCCAGAAGAGATACAAATTTCGTTCTCAGAATCGTTCCATTTAACAATTTTATCTTGCGGGAGTCCATTCCACATGAGCCAAAGATCGAATCCTTTCCCTCCGATAAAATTCTCTTTCATTCCGGCGGTGACGGGTTTTATCTCAATCTTGTTATTGGCGAGATTAATGTAGAGCGTTCTGTTAGTATATCCTTTCTGGACATCGCGAAGTTCATATCTTTTTTCAGCTAAAATCAAAAATTATCACCAAGATAAATAGCAAATCAAATATTAATATATAATACTGAGTGTATTAAACAATAAAAATTAATATTATCTCTTCTCCCCCAAATACTTGCAAATAAAATCTTTCGAAATCCGTGAAAACTAGAGTTCCTAAAAAATAGCGAGTAGTTTTAATTCAAAAATCTATTAATTAAATTAACTGTAAATTATTCCTACACTAAACATCATCCATCATTAAGACTTTCTGAACCTATTGTATAATAGGATTATAATTCCAAAAACCATTATAATTATGCCGATCCATATTAATATGGTCTCAGATCCACCAGACCAATTACTCCCTCCCCCATACACCAAGCCAAGTACAAGGAGTATCACTCCTATAAATAAGAAACAGAATCCATTAGTAAGTGACCTCTTTAAACGCTTTTTAACAAAAACCAAAGGTTTAACATAAGACGCAGGAAGATTTTCTTTATACCACTCTCTTCGGGCGATTTCAAAAGTTTCTTGTTCGATTCCTCTGAATTCCGGCAAGTCTTTAAATCTCTCGTAGTATGGAATGTACGTCCCATCTCTAATCTCTTCTATTCTGTCAGATAAGTGGTTTTTGATTTTAATAATTATTGAATCATCCAAACTTTCTCGACCTCATAAAATTGTATAATTACACTTATGTCTTCTGATTATATAAACATTTCTTTAGAAACAAAGATTTATTTGGAAAAAAATAGAAAGAGAAGTTTATTTCAAAAATCTGGTAATGAAGTTATCGAGTACTTCTTCTATTGTTGGACTTTTTATAGCTTCGATATCGTAGTTGACTCTCACAATTGGTTTATTACTCTTTATTAATTTATCAAGATCTATTGGGCTGCCATCTATAATAACTTCAGCTTCCGCTTTATTCAAAGTATCTTCCATATCCTTAATCTGTTGATCGTTATAACCCATTGCAGGAATAATTTCAGTAATTTGAGGGAATTCTTCAAAAACAGTTTTCATTGAACCTGTAAGGTAGGGTCGAGGATCTACTATTATTGCTCCACTATTTTGAGCAGCAACATATCCTGCTCCATAAGACATATTTCCATGTGTTAGAGTTGGACCATCTTCTACAACTAGAACTCTCTTTCCTTTAAAATCTTGATTACCCTCGATCGTTACGACAGAATTAGTATAAATCTTAGTAGCTAGAGGATTTAACTTGTCTAAATTCTCTTCAACAATTTTAACATCCTCAGGTTTTGCGCTATTCATTTTATTAATGACAAACGCATCAGCATATTTTGCGTTAACCTCTCCAGGATGAAATTTAACTTCATGACCCGGCCTTAATGGGTCAACAACAATGAACAACAAATCAGTAACATAAAACGAAATTTCATTATTTCCACCGTCGAAAATTATGACATCGGCTTCCTTTTCAGCTTCCCGTATGATTTTTTCGTAATCAACTCCAGAGTATATCACTAATCCCTGTTCAATATACGGTTCGTACTCTTCTCGTTCTTCTATAGTACAGTCGTATTTATCTAAATCTTCGTATTTTTCAAAACGCATCACATTTTGTTTTATTAAATCACCATAAGGCATTGGTTCTCTTACTGCTACAACTTTAAATCCTTTACTCATTAAATACCGATAAGTTGCCCGTGAAACTTGGCTTTTACCGCACCCTGTCCTTACCGCACATATAGCAACTACTGGTTTATTAGATTTGATCTGGGTAAATTTCCCAGAAATTAATCGATAATTAGCTCCAGCAGCTAAAACCCTAGATGCTTTGTGCATTACTTCTTCGTGAGAAACATCAGAATACGCGAATACCACTTCTTCAATTTGATGATGCTTGATTATTTCTTCTAAATGTTCTTCTGGTAGCATTGGAATCCCCTTTGGATATAATTTACCAGCTAATTCTGCCGGATATTTCCTTTGTGTCTCCTCGGTTGTTCCAACATTTTGTTCTCCAGCGATAGTGAACGCGACAACTTCGTATTCATCATTATCTCGAAAAACTGTGTTGAATAGGTGAAAATCCATTCCTAAAGCTCCAATTATAACAACTTTCTTTTTCTCCATAGATACAAACCGTTCTGATAGCTTCTTTATATTATTATAATATGTAATTTGGGATTTGTTATAATAGTTATTGATATTCTTATGGGTAAGACAACCCATTCTTTATATTGTTTGTGATTAGGCTCTGGAATAAACTCTCTCTAGCAAAATGTTTAAATTTTTAACAATCTTTTCATCCATTACTCATAAAGAACTTTATACTACACTATCTTAAATATAAGGCGAAAAATATGAAGAAGGAAGATATATGTTTCATGTCTGCTTGTGAAATGGCAGAAAAAATTAAAACACAAGAGTTAACATCTCAAGAAATTACAGAAACAATCATCGAAAGAATTCAAAAGATAAACCCAATAATAAACGCTTATTGTACTCCAACGCTGGAATTAGCAAGAAAGATGGCAAAAGAAGCAGATAAAAGAGTAAAGGAAGATAAAAAACTCGGAATCTTGAATGGAATTCCTCTTTCTATAAAAGATGAAACTGAAGTAGAAGGAATACGAACCACATTTGGTAGTAAAATTTTTGAGAATAATAAATCGCGGAGAGATGATATACTTGTTAAAAGAGCTAGAGAAGCTGGTACTGTGATTTTAGGCAAAACAAATACTCCCGCTTTTGGATTTAAGGGAGAAACAGATAATTTAGTTTTTGGAGTTACCAAAAATCCTTGGAATTTAGAAAGAACTCCTGGAGGGTCTAGTGGCGGGGCTGCAGCAGCTGTAGCATCTGGACTGAGTCCATTAGCAATAGGCTCAGATGGTGGAGGATCTATTAGGATTCCTAGTAGTTTTTGCGGTATTTATGGCCTCAAACCTACTTTTGGTCGAGTTCCTCAAAGTAATATGTTTTTATTTGGTTATCTTGGTACATTCGTTCATAAAGGTCCAATTGTCAGGTTTGTGAAGGATGCTGCATTATTATTGGATGTGATGGTAGGAGAGCACTTTTCAGATCGATACTCTTTACCTAAACCAAATTATAGTTATTTAGAAAAACTTAATGATAAACCTAAAAATTTAAGAATTGGATATTCCTTAGATTTAGGATTTGCGGAAGCACTCGACCCTAAAGTTGAAAAATCAGTTTTAGATGCTATCCAGAAATTTGAACAGTTAAACTGGTCAGTTGATAAAAGTAAGCTTAAAGTAAAAAATCCTGAATCACTATTCTGGACTTTTTGGACGTCGGGATTTGGCTATGCATTTCAACCTTTTTTGAAGAAATGGAAAGATAAAATGGATCCTGAATTTGTAGAGATTATTAATATGGGATTAAAATTTTCCTCAGTAGACCTGAAAATGGCAGAAGTCCAAAGAGAAATGATATATCTTGACATTTCCAGACTCTTAAAAGATTTTGATATAATTATAACTCCAACTCTTGCGTGTCCTGCGTTTGAAATAGGTAAATCTGGAATTCACGATATAGAAACGATGAAATCAAATTTAATTATAAATGAAAAAAGAGTTTCACTGTTAGGCTGGTTATCATTTACATATCCATTCAATATAAGTGGTCATCCAGCAGCTTCAATTCCTTGTGGTTGGTCTAGTGAGGGATTACCAATTGGAATGCAAATTGTAGGAAAGAGATTTGATGAATTAACTGTTCTACAAGTCTCTAGAGCATTCGAAAAGTTAGTTCCATGGCAAGATAAAAGACCAGACTTTAATTAAATGGTTCTTCTGAAAGCATTGGAATAGTTTAACTATGAAAATCAAAACCATTTTTCGCTATAACATCTTACTTATACTATAGTTATTTCTTTATTTCCCCCCTTCCATTTAAGTATTAATGAAACTGGCATAGTAGATGTTGCTTTTATTTGGACTTCTTCGAAAGGATCTTTTCGAGCTTCACATTCTAAATCTATTAAACTTTTTTGACCAAAAGGGTAATTTTTTATTCCGTGCCTTTCTAGGAGGCGAACATCCCAAAAAATCTGATTATTAGGAACATTCGGGCAAATACCAAATACATTTTCGAATAAAACGCTAATAGGGGCTAATCCCGTCCAACCTACGAAGTCGTCTTTAGCAGTACTTCCGGGGGTTTTACTTTCTGGAGCGTAATTCTCCCAAACAGTCTTTGTTTCATTATAAACATGAACTACATTATCCAAGTGATTGAGAGCAATTTCGTGTGCTAGAGCATTCTCTCCAACGAGATTTAAACCTCGCAATACCATGTAATTTGTAGGAGTCCATACGCCACCTAGCCAATAAGCACCTTTGGGGTAATAAGACTTATGATCAGCGGACAATGATGGGACTCTGTGTGGGCGATTAAATTCTTTCGTAATCCTGAGATGTTCAATAAATGCGGAAATTCTCTCTTTTGGAACGATGTCCGCCAACAATGCCCAATAGGCCCCAATCGTTTTCACATCTGATAAAGTACCATCTTTAAAGCGATCGTAATAAAAGGAGCTGGTTTCGTCCCACATATTATTATTTACGAAGGTGCTTAATTCACTGATTTCGATCTCGATATCCTTAACCTTTTTTAGCTCGTCTAATACCTCCGCCATTTTGATTAAGATTGAACCTGCAAAAATTTGCTGTAATGTCGTATCAATCCAAGACATGTGACCATGTAACCAAAACCGATCAGTATTCATGACGGGAAGTCGAGGTTGATTGTCCATTCCACAACCCCATCCTGACGAAAAATACGTCCCATTTTGCCAACTACGCCACCTTCGAAACCATTGATAATACGCCAAGAGAGGATAAAAAACATCGGCTAAACGTTCTAGGTCACCTGAATTTAGAAAATACTCCCATTCCGCCCATGGAAGGATATTAGGTCCTGTACTGCTTACTTCAAATTTCGTGTGGCGTTCTGCTCCATCTTTTCGTCTGATTTGTCGACAGATGTATCCGTCAGGATGTTGATGCGAGTAAAAATTATCAAGAGTTTTTTGAAAATTAAATGCGCTGGATCCATAGCGGCCAAACATTACAATAAAGGCAGAGTCCCACATAAAAACATCTGTATTGAGCGCAGTATCGATAAAATTAGTAATAAAACCGCTCCCAGGTTCTGGTTTCTTTAACTTTGAAAAGCCAAGTTCCCACGTTTTCCAATAACAATCTAAAACATCTTGATGACCGTCCCAAATAGGTTGAGGTAACATATGCTGAATTTCCAGGAATAGAGGGAGTGCTTCGTCCTCAGGTTCCCTCTTCAAGAATCGATTTCGTTTTACTAATCTATTCCTAACATCGGTATTTAAAATAGCATCTTGTTGTTGCTGATGAGGCAGATCCTCAAATTTTATTTTAGTCATTAAAATCAAATCGTAAATAATACTATTGAATAACTATTGCTAATATAATAATAATTTACCTTACCATTTACCTTTCTAACTTTCTGTTATAAGCATAATTTTCTTTATTACTATTTTTTATTATTTTAGATTGTATTGGAAAAATTGGAAATATTACTTTTATCCATTATCTTGATGATTACGAGTTAAAGAATCTTTATTTTTTGACATTTTTCTTTAACTAATTTTTTACCAATTTTTGATATTCTTTTAGCCAAGTCAGAAATCTTCCATTTTTCGTAGCCTTTAACATAGGTGGAAAAAGTATCTTGAAGTGGATCCTTCCATTTTGATGGTATTTTATCGGCACCTAGCTGTGCGCCTAAAATTGCCCCAATATTGCCGCAATTACAATCAGTATCAAGCCCCATCATTGCGGCAACGCATATGGATTTTCCAAGAGGATCATCGTCTTGAGCACCATATAGCATTGATAAAACCATAATCCCTATGTTTGGTAATACGTGAACGCCTGCGTTTCTTGGAGTATATTTACTTCCAAGAATAAACCAGCTTCTTTTTCTGCTAAGCAAGGAATGTGAGAGAGATCCCCGCGTGTCTGTAATTTTTAGATCGTTTGTTCTCACATGATCCCAGTAATTAATCAAAGCGACCCTGGCTTTTCTGAAATCGTTTGGAAATTGCTCATGAATGTCAAGTGACTTTTGTACCATTCGAGTGTATGAGCTTTTTTCGACTGAAGGAATGTATTTAAGACTTATTTCAATATTATTTCTAATATCACTTTCAAAAAATGCGTGAGAGAGCAAGACTGCTACAAAGACTTCTCCTTCAATGCCAATTTGGTCGTGGGAAATTGATCCATCCATTTCTGCGTATTTCTTAGCTATTTCAGGACATCCAGGAGCAACTTGACCCCATATATCAGCTCTCATTTGTGCTCCAATTGCATCGAAGTAAAAATTATTGTTAATTCCGGATTCTGGTGGCCAAATTCCTCGCTTAAGGTTTTTTAGAGCAATTAATTCCGCGGTAAAATTGAATGTATAAAGGCGATCAAGCCATTCTTGGGCGATGTCTTTAGCTGTTAAATCAATTCCATGTTTTTCTAATGCGACTAGCGCACAGATTTCGTACATTTCATCGTCATTTACATAATTCAAATCTATTGGCTTAAGATAATATTCAATATTTCCATGTTTTTCCATAATCTTTTCATAGGGCATAAATTCAATAGGTTCACCAACAAAATCTCCTGCTACACGCCCAAGCCACGATCCAAAAACCTTATTGTAGTATTCTTCCGATGTAATTTCTTTCATGGTATGATTCATTAATGGCTTTTTTAAAATATTTTATTAGTAAATTTTGTTTTGTTAACATAATTAAATCGGGATAGATTCCCTGAAATTTCTAATTGCTAATTTTATTACTATTCGTAACTAGTGCGTTTACGATATGTGGTATGATTTCACGAGGAAAGCTATGCCCCATTCCATCCAAAATCAGCAGTTCTGCTCCAGGTATTACTGTTGCAATCTCTTTTCCCGCTTCAATAGAGTTAAATGGATCTTCGCTTCCATGAATAACAAGAGTAGGCGCTTTTATTGCAGAAATTTTAGGCTTAATGTTACCAGGAACAGCCATTGCGGCTAATTGACGAGCAATCCCATCTGGATAATAACTACGATCATACTCCTTTGTTCTATAATCCCTACTTTGTTTCTCGTCATAAGTAAAAGTGCCGTGACTGAGACTATCACGCTTGACCATTTCTTCAATATATGCCTCGCGTTCGGAAGGGACGGGTGCAAAGAATTGTGCCATGATTTCTGGTTTAGCTTGAGGCAATTCGGGATTTCCAGTAGTGCTCATAATTACTGTAAGAGTCAGCACCCGAGACAGATGTCTATATGCTAGAATTTGTGCGATCATTCCCCCCATGGAAGCACCGCAGACATGCGTCTTATCTATTTTCAGAGCATCTAAGACACCGATAGCATCATCGGCCATGTCCTCTAAAGTGTACGGCACTTCAGGTATCTCTCCACGAGCATGGGCAGCACTAATTTCCACAAAGTTTGGTATTCCCGCATCCTCAAATTTAGTTGACAAACCTACATCTCGATTGTCGAATCTGATGACAAAAAAGCCACTATTTGCAAAAATTTCGCACATCTCATCCGACCACGCTAACAACTGGCCTCCGAGTCCCGCAATTAATATTAATGGTTTCGAACTCGGGTTCCCGATTGTTTCATACTCAATTTCAATATTATTTACTTTCGCTTTAGGCATTGTACATAATCCACATTTCTATTATTAATTCTCATAAATATATTGTATAATTAATTAGAAGCTTTAATGATTTTTGATTAAATTATCAATCCTCGGCCACAGCCAGGGCTATTTTGAGAAATAAATCAATAAATTCATCGTCTGAACCAAAATGGTTCCCAAAAACTACATGGCGTCGCATAATTGCTTTAAGTACTTTCTGCATCGTTTTTGCCTTTTCAATGCTAATCTTTTTCCCCGCAAACTTTTCCATCATTTTAAATGCTTGGATAAGACTCTTTTGTGTTTCTTTTCTTTTTTTGATATTTTCATTGATTAGTGCTTGAACCTCATCTGGTCGGGACATAGCTTCTATTTCCATTGCGGTAATGAAAGCTCTTTTTTTTTGATTTAATTCCAAGTTTTTACGTAACCAAACTCTCGGATCTGCATCAGGATCAGCAAGGAATTCTGACATTCCTAATATTTCACTGTATTTTTCACCAATTGCCATGACAATCTCCATTTTACCTCTTGGAAAATGATGATAAAGAGTTCCGACGCTAATCCCAGCTGTTTTTGCAATAATCCGAGCACTTACATTAACATAACCACTGTTTTCGATTAACTCTTCAGCAACACCTAATATTCTTTCTTTTGTGGATGAAAACATATTTGTCATTATATAAACTATAGCCTATCTAAATATATAAATTTATCGATCTATGTTCGATAATATAAATTGATACTATAAAACCTTAAGGCCGACTATAGGAATAAAACATTCAATAAGTTCGATCATTGATCGAAATATTTATATATTATTTTTGATATTATAATCTTAGAAATGAAGATCGATCGATGTTCGATCGGTTATAAAAGAATAGGTGATAAAAATAACACAACTTGAATTAACACAACAAAAAAAATATGAAAGAAAGTTAAATTCTTTTGAAAGAAGATTTTTTAGGGCTCCAAACCAGATAATATCGTTAGTAGCTCGTGTAAAAGGATTAATCACTGAGGAAGATTTAAATATTGCAATAGATAAAGTAAGGCAACAACATGTTTTGTTAGGAGTTCGAATTTATCTTGATGAAAATAACGATGCTTGGTTTACAACGGAGAATGTTCCAAAAAACCAACTAAAGGTTATTGAGCGAACTTTAGAAAATGATTGGGATCGAGAACTTTCGAATGAATATAATGTTCGTTTTGAATTAGGAAAAGGACCTTTAGCACGATTTCTTTTAATACAATCTGAAGAAATTTCTGAAATTATTATTGTATGTCATCATATTATCTGTGATGGGACTTCATTGACTATTATAGCTCGTGATATATTATTATATCTCGGAGATCCAAGCAGAGAGATACAAGTGATGCCAGAAGCTCCTTTAGCGACTTCAGATAATTTTTCTGGAGAGATCAAAGTTGGAAAAGCGATGATATTTGCCATTAAAAAAATGAATGATATGTGGCAAAAGAAAGAAGTGATATTTGATGAGGAAGATGAGGACAATATTTTTAGAGCATTTCGGGATACTTATACCAACAAAAATATTTCAGTTGAGTTAAATGAAAATCAGACAAAAGATTTAATTGAACAATGTAAAAAAAATGGAGTTACTGTTAACTCTGTTCTAAATACAGCGTTTCTATTTGCCCGCTCCTCGATTTTAGGGCCCTTTAAAGGAGGGAAACAAAACATAATGGTCCCCGTGAACACACGTAATAAATATAAGAAACCTGTGGGCGACAATATTGGCCTATATGTTTCAGGATTTCAATTTAAACTAGTCTATAATCTAAAAAAGGATTTCTGGGAAAATGTTAAGATATTTGATAAAGAAGTGAAAGATAACCTCGATATTGATAAAATATTTAAATTTGCGGCTCTTACTGAATTAATCAATCCATCTATCGTCGATGCAAGGAATTTTAGCTTCTTCGGTAAGAATGTACCTTCTGATTATAGTAGATATGAAAAAATTCATGCCTTTTGCACTGACGAGAAAAATATCGTCAATAAGAGGGCAAAAAAGCAAATACCAGAAATGCCAGGACTTGCAATTACAAATCTTGGTCAAATGGATTACCCAACAAAATATGGCACCTTAGAATTAGATCGATTTATCTTTATTACGTCAGGAACCCCCTTAATCGAGCTTGTAATCCCCGTTGTAACAGTCGCTGGAAGACTAACATTCACTATTAATTACCTTGAAGAAAGCACCGATACACCAACGATGATGAAGATAAAGGATAAAGCTTTAGAATATATGGAGTTAACATAATAATCCAATTTCAATTTATTTTTTCTTTACAACTTAGTTCTAACCAAAAAAAAGTTTAAAAGCTTTAGGAATAATTTTATAACAATAATATTCAATAGCAAATTTAACTACTAGGCCTTTTAGTTCGAGGGAGGAATAAGCCATGGCATTTCATGAAGCTATGAATGAGTATAGAAAACAGCTAAAAAAGGGTAGCATTAAAGAGGCCTATAGAGGACTGTTACAATATTTTAAAGACTTAAGATCGCATTTTAACAACAAATATCCTGATTTTCTCGTATCAAATAATATCTATCCTGGATACATGGATTTAACATATTTTCACTTCTATCCTAAATCTTTAAAACCACATAATTTGAAAATTGTAATCCTTTTTCTTCATGAAGAATTCCGTTTTGAAGTTTGGTTATCAGGAAATAATAAAAGAGTATTAGAAAAGTACTGGAACTTGTTTAATAAAGGTAATTGGAATAAATATAACCTTACATTTCCGGATAAAGGAATTGATTCGATTGTAGATCACATTTTAGTAGAGAATCCCAATTTTAGTGATTTAGACTTATTAACAAAAAAGATTGAGAAAGAGTCCTTAAATTTTATTAAGGATATAGAGGCCTTTCTGTTT
>JAEOTS010000146.1 GCA_016839745.1 Promethearchaeota archaeon | reverse complement strand
CGAAGCAATGGCATAAATTTACCAAATACCGTGGAAACATTTGTTGAAGCTATGCGAAAGAGCGGATATATTACTCATAATGTAGGTAAAATACATCTACAATTCTATATCCCCCCTTTTAAACGAAAAACGAAATCTGCCGAGATGATTTCATATTGGATGCGTGAAGAAACATCAAAGGAAGCAAAAGAAAATTTTCCTAAACCATATTATGGATTTGAAGAATGTGAAATTACATTAGGTCATGGCGATTTATGTGGTGGCCATTATTTAGATTGGTTAGAGGAATTACGTCCAGGAGCAACAAAATGGATGCGTAAAAGACTAACATTGAAATTTTTTGACCAAGTCTATTATGAAAGTGATATGGCTGTTGAACATTATCCTACTTCCTATTGTCAAGAGAGAACGATTAAGTTTTTAGAAAAACATTCAAAAGGAGAATTTGGAGACAATCCATTCTTTCTCTGTTGTTCCATTCCAGATCCTCATCATCCCGTCTGTCCTCCGGGTCAATATAAGGATATGTATAAACTTGATGAGATTAATCTCCCTTCTACCTTTTCTGATATTAAAAATATATATAACCATAAGTTTTTAGGCCCATTAATAAAAAATCCGCTTTTTCGTGGAGCTATGCTTCGAGAATCTGACGAAAATGAAGTAAAAGAATTTACGCGCTTAACTTATGGTTCAATTTCATTATTTGATCATGCTATTGGAGAAATTCTTGCAAGTTTAGAAAAATTAGGATATGCAGAAAACACAATAGTAATTTATACTAGTGATCATGGGGATTTAATGGGAGATCATGGCATGATTTATAAAGGACCTTCGCCATTTAGTGGTTTGCTGAATGTTCCCTTAATTATGAGAGTTCCAGGAATAACTAAGCCCGGAAGTGTAACAAATTCTTTAGCTAGCTCTATAGATTTTGCAAAAACAATCTTAAATTTAACAAAAATTAGTAATCGCCTTCATTCTCCATTTATTCAAGGAGTTGATCTTACACCAGTACTGAAAGATCCCGAAGCAAAAGTAAGAGACTGTTGCATTGTCGAGGAAGATGAAGAACTGGGGCCAATAACGATAAGATTGAGGCATTTAATAACAGAAACTCATAAAATCACAGTATATGCAGGTTTAGAAGATGCAGGTGATATATATGACCGTATAAGTGACCCCGATGAATTAAATAATTTGTGGGATAAGGATAGAGACTTAAAAGAAAGACTCTTAACCAAGATATTACATGAACATTTAAAAGCTCAAACAAAAATACCAATAAGGCAAGCAAGTAGCTGATTTATTAAAATTTGATAAATATTATTTGATTTAATAGATGTTAAAAAAATTAAATTTATCGTAGCCATATACATATGATTTTCGAGGGAAGGGTTATATATCTTCATCCAAAAATATTAAAATTAGAATATTCTATTAAAATCTAATTTAATTGGTATTTAAATTAACACACTAGCTTTATTCCTTTTAATGACGACGACAGAGGATATTGTAGATCCATACGAAAAAATTTTACAAAATATGCGTGAATACCCAAACGATATTCCTATTGTTGATGGAGATATATCAGAAGCCTTTAGAGAATTTATTAAAATACTATTTACACCTGAAGAAGCAGAAGTTGCTCAATTTTTGACGGTTAAGCCCCAGTCTATTACTCGAATTGCTAATAAAATTGGAAAAAGCAAGAAAGAGACTAAAGAAATTCTAGAGGAAATGACCAATTCGGGTATCATTCAAGATATCGGGGGGTACTCTTACTTCTTATCGATGGCACATCTTTTGAATATGGGCTTTAAAAACTCTAAAACTTTCGAGAGACTTGGAAAGAGAGGGGCTGAACTTTACCATCAATTCTTCATTGATGAGAAGTTTTACAAACGATACGAATCTTCTGACACCGGAACCCCCATTACTAGAATAGTTCCTATAAATTCGTCAATTGATCACAAATCTATAATATCTAATGCTGAAGAGATTCATGGCATCTTAGAAACATGTAAGGGGCCAATAGTAGTGACCGATTGTCCTTGTCGTAACAGAACAGAAATATTAGGCGTAAGAGAGTGTAGTGATAAGTTTCCAATTTCAGAGTCTTGTTTTCAAGTTGGTTTATTTGGAGAATATTTCTTACGGAGAGATGAAGGACGAAAACTTACTCGTGAAGAAGCTCATAATCTTGTGAATGAATTATCAAAAAAAGGATTAGTTTTTACAGTAGCAAATACTAAAAGTCCAATGCATCAAGTAATTTGCTGTTGTTGTCCATGTTGTTGTGCTCTTTTAAGAGGGATGACGCGTTTTGAAGAAAAAAACGAAAATTGTACAGAAAAATCTAATTACATCGCAAAAGTTAATCGTAATTTATGTACGGGCTGCGCTTTATGTGCTAGGAGATGTCCATTTAAAGCTATTACAATAAAGAAGGAAAAAGCTAAAGTTAATCCTAAAAGGTGTTATGGTTGCGGAGTGTGTACGGTCACATGCGTCCCGGAAGCCATTAAACTACACAGATTAGAAAGATCTCATATTTATAGAGATATATCTGAGTTATTTGAAAAAATTTACCAAGAAAATCGGAAAGAAGATTAAACCTTCAATAATTATTTTTTTTAATAAAAAGATAATTATAACTTATGATGGATTATAAGTAATTATAAGTATACATTTTAAATTAAACAATTAAAAAAACTGGAAAATTGATGTGAAATGGTTAGAACAAAAGAACAGTATATGCGAGATTTAGGTAGAATGAAGCCAAATCTCTATTATGACGGCAAGGAAATTGATCGTTTAGATGCCCTTCAAGTGCCTTGCCTAAACACTATTGGAACTACATTCGATGTATTCGATGATCCTGATTTTAAAGATTTAATCCAGGTTAAGTCTCATCTTACGGGTGAAGTAATTAATCGATTTACTCATATTCATCATAGTACTGATGATCTTCATAAAAAGCAAGACATGACTCGAAAAATATGCCAGAAAGTTGGTGGATGTATTCAACGATGCATGGGTTGTGATGCAGCAAACGCGATATACAACGTCTCATATGAAGCAGATAAAATAAACAAAGGGGAATCTAATTACCATGAAAATTTTAAAAAATGGCTTTTACGATTTCAACAGGAAGATTTAGTTGCTGCAGGAGCACAAACTGATGTCAAAGGTGATCGAATCAAGCGACCTGCTGATCAAGCTGATCCGGATATGTATGTCCATGTTGTAGAGAAGAAAAAAGATGGAATTATAGTAGCTGGTTGTAAACTACACATTTCAGAAGCATCCGTTTCTGACGAATTATTGGTTATCCCAACAAGGGCATTAAGACCAGAAGATAAAGACTATGCCGTTGCCTTTGCAGTCCCTGGAGATTATGAGGGTGTGACTCAAGTGGTTACCATTCATAATTTGCGTGAACGAGAACACTTTCCTCGAGGTTTTATGCCAGGAGCTACGGATTCTTATATAATTTTTGATGATGTATTTGTACCTTGGGAAAGAGTCTTTCTATGTGGTGAACACCAACATGGTGGAGCCCTCGCTTTACTATTTGGTCTTTTTCACCGACATAGTTATTCGGGATGCAAACCAGCAATTGGTGATCTAGTGACAGGAACAGCTGCTTTAGCTGCGGAATATAACAATATTGCAAAAGCATCTCATGTAAGACATAAACTGGCCGAATTGATTTTAGTTACGGAACTTGGCTACGCCGCAGGATATACCGCCTCGGATCTAGGAGGATCAAAAGTGTATGTGCCTGGTGTGGGCTTAATACCTTTTGGTCCAGGAAGTTTTATTCCAAACTCAATTTATGCTAATGTTGGAAGATGTTTAACTGGAGAAAATGTGTTCCGTGAAGCAGAGATAATAACAGACATTTCAGGTGGTATTCCCGCTACATTTCCTCACGAAAATGATTTTGTAAATCCTAAATTGAAAGATAAACTCCATAAATATATTACAAGAAATCCAAAGATTGCACCTGAAAATGCCGCGCAATTCTGGCGGTTCGTTGGAGATATGCTATGTTCTGCAACCGGAGGAATTAGCCTCGTTGGGGGATACCACGGAGGTGGGAGCCCAGTTATGGAAGAAATAGCAATTACAACTCAATATGATATTGAAGCTCGGAAAACCATGGTAAAAAAGATAGCCGGAATAGATGACAAACTGAATAAAGAAAGATTAGGAAACAAACAGTTAAATTCCTCTAAAATGATGGTACACCAAGTAGACGAAGCCGTTGCGAAAAAATAAATTAAAATGAAAACATTTCTTTTTTCTTTTTTGATATTAAAATTCCCAAAAGTCATAAAATTACTTATAAATTTTGAGAAATAGTTAATATGTTAAATAAAAATTGGTTTATAGGTAAAATTAACACCTTTTTAAGGGAAGACGAGGGGAATAGAATGACCGGAGTGGATGGTACGTTATTTTGGGATCCTAATGTTCTTTTAGGGTTTTGTTCTGGAAACGATCCCATTTTTCAAGAGTATAAGAAACTTGTTGGACCTTTTCACTTAACTCCTAAGGAGGCTTTTGCGAAATATTGCGAAATTAAAAATATTGAATACGACACTCTAGAAAATTTAACCGTAATAGCATTTATCCTTCCCATGAACACACTTACAAAAAAAGAAAATCTTGAATATTCTCTTGAATGGCCAAGCGAAAGATGGGCTCACACAAGACTTTATGGTGAGGAAGAGAATCAAAAAATCTGGAAGTATGTATTAAATGAACTTAAAAATGAGTTTGGAGTTGATGGTGTTGCTCCTATGGCCGAAAAGAAATTATTCAAGATTTATAGAGAGCATAAGGACGCCTGGCAAGGCGCATTTGCTTCCACATGGTCTCATAGGCATATGTGCTTCGCTTCGGGGTTAGGGTCATTCGGCATTTCAGATGGATTTATTAATGAACGAGGTAAGGCAATGAGGTGCGGTAGTTTTGTCATTAATCATAAAATGCCTTCTGATGCTAATAAACGAGCCGCTAGCCGATATGAATATTGTATTAAATGTGGAGATTGCGTGAAACGTTGTCCTGTTGGAGCAATAACCTTGAAGGATGGACATAACAAACTAAAATGCTATGAGAAGGTTTCTAGCACAGTTCCTTACGTTAAAGAGCATTATAAAATACCTATTTATGGGTGTGGTCTTTGTCAAGTAGGTGTTTCATGTTCTGATGGAATTCCTAAGCAATAAAAATTATAGAATTAAAATTGGATAATAAAAGACTTTTTTATTTTGGTTTGTAATCTAAAAGATATTTGTGTAAGTCCCAAAAAGGGGGGAGCACCCCTAATTCGGCTAAAATATCATAGAAACAGAACGATTCCCATAAATCGATAACCTTTCCTTCCGATACATATAGTATAGCGGCTACTTCGAAGTCTACTCTTTTATTGGTGGGTTGAAAGCCCCAGCCTGTCCCTTTATGAGTTCCAGTTGCTTTATAACGAATCCACACTTTATTTTCTTCACCCTTGATCTCAATAATTTCATGCTTTAAATCCGGAAAAATTGAGCGAAAATGCTGTATTTCGTGTTTGATCAATTTTGGACCCTTTTTGTCTATGTGAATCCACTCAGGCTTGTAATTGGAATCAACAAGCATATCAGCAAGGCTCAAATCAGGTTTGCCCCACATATCTATAATCCATTTTTTAGCAATACTTTCAGTTTCTTCAATCTTCAAGTTAAAGCACAACACATATTTTTATGTTAGATAAATAATATCACAGAAAATTAATAAAAGGACCTAAAGGAACTTAAAAAAGAAAAAAAAACCTAAAGTGTGTTTTTCTCTTAATCAATTAGAGAAGAATATAAAATAAAAATAAGGAAAATTTATGAGTATTAAAAATATTTAAGGAGGGTTTCCCTCTGAATCCCATCCTCTTAAATTATAGTATTTTGGAAGTAATTTGTCTAATGGTGGAATGTTTTGTTTTGTACCCCCTTTTGTAATAGGAATAAAGAATCTAGGACCGAGGGTATCATCTTCTTTAGTAATTCCACACTCCATATTAAATTTTCGTTTCAAACTGAATATTCTTTCGCCCGCTTGGACCCAGCTTTCGATGGTGTAAGATTGCCCGGTAATTGCGTTTAAAGATTGCATCCAGGGTGTAACTTGATTAACATACCAAAACCCAAAGATACATCCACCACATGCGGAATATGCTTCACCAGAATTTTGAATTTTAACAACAGCATTAACAACATCGTCAATTCCAAATCGTTCAACTTGCTTATCCAAGCCAATATCAATTTTCAGATTTGCCAATGAGGATAAATGTAATGGCTCATAGCAATGATACGCACCACGAGAGGATGTTGCATAGTCTAAAGCGGTCATATTATTGCATCTAGGCTCATGAGCTGGAACTTCAAGACCTTTACCATGTGTTTCAAGATCCCCCGGTAAGTTTCTTTTTCTGCAAAAAATCCTAACTCCTTCAGCTAGATCATCACCGATCCCTTCTCGCATAGAAATCATTTGAAATAATTTTTCAATTGCTGTAATAGCTCCCCAAATTTGATATTCACCAGGTTTTTCTGGATCAGATTCAAATCCAAATTCTTTAAAATCAAGGTTAATCAATTTTCGTTCTATTGCTTCAAGAAAAGTCCCAATCGTGCCCCCAAGTGAAATAGTGTCAATTCCTAGATCGTTTAAAATCCCATTCCATTTAATTAAAGCATCTAAATCATTAACCATTAGAATAGATCCCATCATTGCAAGAGTTTCATATTCGGGCCAAGCAACCGTTTGACCTTCAAAATTTATAAATGCTCTGCAGGCAACAGGACAATTGAAACACGCGTAGTGCTTTACCTTATACTTTTCTTTTAGGGCGTAATATCCAATTTTTTTTGTTCCTGGCCATCTACTTAAGGTAAAGTTTTTGATAGGCACATCTCCCATACTCACATAATTATCCATATGTGCGAGTGTCCCGGTTTCTTTCATTACATCAGCAAGTGGATTTTCTTTTACTATCTCTCTTATGGTTTTTACTGCAGTCTTTAAATCTTCTTCATTTTCAATGTTTACTTGACCACTACCTTTAACAGCAATAGCTTTTAGTTTTTTGCTGCCCATTATAGCCCCCATTCCACATCGTCCGGCGGCATGTTGAGTTTCACTTATTATTGCCGCGTATTTTACGAGATTAACTCCAGCAGGACCAATTGAAGCAATTTTAATTTTATCATCATTAAGTAGTTGCTTAATCGTAGTTTCTGTTTTTATAGTTCCAAAATTCCATATATCAGAAGCATCTCGAATCTCTACCTTCTCATTATCGATCCAAAGGAATACCGGATTTTCACTTATTCCTTTAATAACAATGTGATCAAATCCAGCACTTTTCAATTCCTTTCCGAAAAATCCACCCGCGGAAGATTCCCCAAGAATTCCTGTTAAGGGTGATTTTGCCATTACGAAGTGACGCCCACAGAAAGGAACAGTAGTACCACAAAATGGGCCTACAGAAAAGATTAGTAGATTTTTACCATCGTATGGAAGGGTATTTGCTGGTACTTCACGGGTAAATATTACAGCTGCAACCCCAGCACCACCGATATAATTTTGTTCATCTGAAGGGCTTACATTCTCAATAGAGAGATTTTTTGTATCTAAATCGACTCTTAAAATTTTTCCCATTATTTCCACTCTTTTTTAAATTGTAGAATTTTACTATTACTTTCGTTTTTTTAATATATTAAACTTTCCAGAAATAAAAAACTAAAAATCATCAAACTCAAAATTAGAAAAGAAAGACTTAATTCTCTCTTTATTATTGTTATCTAACCAATCAGAATAATCGTAGAGAGGTTTGATTCCTATCATTGCTGATTTAGAAAGCCAGAGGGGATTATAAGGCAACAATTTTATTCTTTTTATTTCTAGCATTTTTAAATAATTGGCTAGTTTACTCAAATTCTCATTAGAGTCAGTTATACCCGGAATAATTGGAATCCTTGGTAATATCTCAATTGATTTGTTTTTAATGAGATCTTCAAAATTTGCTAATATTCTCTCATTTGATACTTTACAATGCTGAGCGTGTAATTTCGGTTTGTATATTTTCAGGTCAAAATATATAAGGTCAGTAAAGGGTAAAACCAATTCGTAGAATTTGTCACGATTATAATATCCACAGGTTTCAATGCAAATATGTATCTCTTCTCTTTTGAGTTCTTTTACTAATTCCCCAACATAATCTATATGATAAAGTGGTTCCCCACCAGAAAGAGTAACCCCACCTCCTGAATTTTTATAAAAAACCCTATCTTGTAATAAGATTTTAAGTAATTCTCTTATGCTATATTCTTGACCTACAAATTTTAAGGCAGAATTTGGACAAATTTCAACGCAATTACCACAAAGATTACATTTTGAGCGATCAACCCGAAATTTATACGAGAAGTTTATAGCTTTTTGATTACAGACTTCTAAACACGCCTTACATTCACTACAAAGATTTACATTAAAAGAAATTTCTTTAAATGGGGATCTAGCTTCAGGATTTTGGCACCATACACAAGATAAAGGACATCCTTTAAAGAAAACTAAGGTTCTTATTCCCGGACCATCGTCTAATGCGTTTCTTTTGATATCGACTATTAATATTTTGTTTACAAACATATAACTTTAAAAAATAAAAAAGGAATTAGTTTATTTTGCTTGATATTCGTGTCGTTCAATTATTTCTAATTGCATATTTTTATTTAATTTCGTAAAGTAGGCATTATAACCGGAAACTCTTACTAATAACCATCGATAATCAATTGGATTGGCCATAGCATCTCTCAAAGTATCTGACGATATAACATTAAATTGCCATTGCATTCCATTCAAATCGAAAAAACTTTGAACATAACTAGTAAACAAATCTAATGTTTTTTCATGAGTATCTCCTGCATGTGGTACCAACTTTACATTATACGAAGCATTGTTTGCCATTTTTAAATAATCTAAAGCCGCAACGCTCTGAATACTTGGTAGTAATATATCAGTAGTGCCTGGAGCAGGAGTTAACCCTGGCGTTAAAGCTTTTCCTTTCTTTCTGCCTGATGGTAAAGCACGTGTAAGCATTCCAAATCCAGTATGATAGCTAATTGACCAGTATCCTACAAGATATTTCCCGCCTCTATAATTATCGGCAGAATTGTATATGTTATAACAATAATCAATGATATCCTGAGCCAATTCAACTGTACCTTCTTCACCAGATCCAAATTTAGGAACTTGCTCTATTTTATTTAAAATTGAATCGTATCCTTCAAAATCGCTATCAATTGCTTCCATCAACATCGCAAAATCGAATTCTTTTCTGTTATACACTAAATCTCTTATGACTAATAAACTATCAATAACATCTGTTAGCGCTACAAGAGCAACTCCCGAGGTGTTGTAAATTGCACCACCTTTTATAAGATCTTTACCTTTTTCTAAAGGTCCTTCGTAAAAACCTGATAATAAGGGCGTAGGATGAACATACTCGTGTGCTTCCCCAAGAAAATTATTTATCTCAATCGATTGTTCGGCTAAATACTTAAGTTGTTCCTTGTATGCATTGAGAAAATCACTGAAGGTAGGAAAATCTGATCGAACATCGCCGGTGTCAACACCCATCTTATCGCCAGTTAAGGGAATATTTCCGTTATTTAATGCCATTTCTAGAGGAGCAACTAAGTTTAAAAGCATACAATTTGTATGACCATAATGTTTTCCTGCAATCGTGGGTTCTACACAACCAGTGACCGCCCATTCTCTTGCATCTTCTAAAGAAAACCCTTCATGGACTAAAGCTTCAATCATAGTCTTATCATTATGGATGCTCGGAGACGCTCCCATATTAATGTTTACTTCTGTTAGTCTTCGTAAATATTCTTTGGAGTTAATCCCGGAATAATATCTAGCATTCATATTTGGATCTTGAAAACCTAGCATTTCGTTTGCTTTCAAAATAATAAAAGACATATCATTAACAGCATTTTTGCCTTCTCTATCCACACCTCCAACAGTTACAGTGTCGTCTGAAGAACTACCTCCGAATAACTTCCAACCTACATTTGGCATTAATGGATCATGGTCATTGGTTCTTAGAAACAAGGATCCAACTAATTCAATAGCATGTTTAATGATGGTTTGTTTCTCATCTTCAGTTTTTGCTTTCTCAATATCTTTAATGAAAAAGGGTTGTAACATCTGATCAAGTCTTCCAATAGATAAAGCAGAATTAGCATTTTCACAATGAAGGCATACAAAACTAGTCCAAATCGATTGAACTGCTTCATATAAAGTGTCTGCCGGTTTTGCAGGTACTTTAGCACATATCCTTGAAATTTCTTTTAATTCTTCTATTCTTT
>JAEOTS010000021.1 GCA_016839745.1 Promethearchaeota archaeon | reverse complement strand
GTGCTGCTTTAAAATCTGCTGTAACAGGGGTAAAGGCAGGGTTAAAAATGAGGTCCACTGGCGGTTCAAAATTCTTTAATTCCACTCTTAAATCCATATCGAGAAAATCTCGGCATATAGTAATTGCAATCCTTCCATATTCCGTATTGCAAATTGTAACTTTTCTTGGAAATCTCCCAGATTCTATGCCTTCCTTGAATCTTGTACCTTTGAAATTAATCATTGCGGGAATATTCTTCTCCTGTTTCCATAAGATTCCATCAGGACTTATAACCGAACAAACATTTCGTCTCGTTGATAGATCGTGATAAGAACCGGGAATAATATACATATTGAACTTTTTTGCGAGGTTTGAAATATCTTCGAGCAATGCGTTATAATTTAAATCAATCGCCATTTCTGGAAAGATTAGAATATTTACTCCATTATCGTAGGCATTCTTTACCATCTCTTTAACTTTATCACTTATGAAATCGACCTTATCTTTTCGAAGATTTAAAAGACCACTTCCATCTTCCGTGTAAAGATCGCCTATTATATCACTTGTGCTTGATAATCCTATTTGGGCAATTCCAATTCTGAATTCTTGTTGTTGAATTTCAAGATTATCTTTTAGCAAATCTTTATAGATTAATTTGTATTTTTCTCTGGTTTCCTTTTCTATTTCAGTTTTTGCCATCTCATCGCCAATTTCACGTACTTCACTAATTCTTGGTGATTGGCTAGATTCATGGTGACAAGCGGGAGCAATAATACCTACAGTGCTTTTTGTTATTGAAGGTTCTATAATGGTGTTTAAAGCAGATATTATTATTTTTTCTTCTTTCTTTACCATTTCTAATCTTTCTAATATTTCTTTTTCTTTTTTTTTATAACCTGAATTCCTAAAAAGTTCTGCAGCAGATTTAAAAATCTCTGAGCCAATTTTTAGTAACCTCTTTTTTTCTTCAAGATTCATTTCTTCATCTGCACGTATTAAGTGCCAAGCTGCATCAAAATAAGTAGAAGTTGCTAAAGCCCAGTCGGCGGCATTTCCAAACCCTCCTTTACTATAAGAAGCTGCTGCTTTTCTAAGCATGATCTTAATTTTAGGATATAGGTCTGCTTTTGTTTTTATTTCAATTGATTCATCAAACTCACTTCCCAAAACTAGGGATTGACAAATTGCAGAATTACCTAAAGATAAGTCTTTTAATTTGCTTTCACCAAAAAATTGACTGGATTTCTCAAATAAATTTGATGCTTGAGCATAACTTTTAGAATCTCCTCTTTTCTCAGCGATTTCCATATTTTCCCATGCTTTACAAAGATAATATATTGCTTCTAGATCTCTTCTTTCTCGTTCAAGCTTAAATTTTGAACAAATTGCTTTAAATTTTTCTGCAGCAATAACAAATTTCCCTGCAGCTTCTAAATGTTCTCCATTTTTCCCTAAAATTCTTGCACTTTCAAGATCTACTCTAGCAAAACAGTAATTAATTCTAACTTTTGCTACATCTGTAAGTTTTCTAATTCTTTCTTTTACTAACTTATCTTTTGTCTTTTCAAGAATTTCATTTAATTGATTAAAAGAATCATCAAAAAATTTAATGCTGATTTCATAATATTTAATAGCTTCTAAGTGATTTTCTGCTTTGCTAAGTCTTTCTGCGTCCTCTAGAAATGTCCAAGCATGGAAATAAGAAGCTTCATAATTGACGCTAGCTATTCCTTTTAAGATTTGAGAGGCTTTATCATAATTTTCTTTAGATTTAAAGTGATTTTCTGCTTTATGATATAATTTAGCCATTTCAATTAAATTCCACGCATTGACATAAAAAATTTTTTCCTTAATTTTTTCTTTTAATAATCTATATTTAATGGTTTCAAGAGAATTTGAATAACTTTCTTGAGCTTCTTTGTATTGTTCAGCAGAAGCGTTAAAATTACCCATTCGATCTTCTATTCTAGCAATATATTCATTTGCTGTAGCTGCATATGAAAAATATCCACTTTTTAAACTCTCCTTGATAGTATTAATAAAAATTTCTTTAGCTTTTATTAAATAAACAGATTCATTATTTATTTTATAAATATCTTCGTAGAGGAGTCCTAAGCGTATTTGCCCAATTAAAATGGTCCTCCAATTCTCGGTTGTGTGTGCTAGATATTTTTTAGAAGCATCTGCAGCAGCTAGTAACAATTTCTCTTTTTCTTCAATATCCTCTGAAAGATCAGCGAGAGTTTTATTAGCTCTATAAAGAGAAGAATATCCAATAGCTCTTATCACTCCACCCTCATATCTACTACCAATTTTACTGGCTTCTTTAGCACATTTTAGCATTTTACTTGCATATATATCCTGATCTTCTTTTGAGTTAGAGAGAGTCGTTAATTCTGAATATGAGTATGTTAACATTTGATATGGCCATGCAACAAAATAGCACGGCAATAATCCCTGCATTGATTTTTTGGCATATTCAATTCCTTTTTCAGCATAAGATTTCCTCTGACGGAAAGTAAAAAAACTCCGTTGAGCCATATTAGAATAATAGAAAACAGGAAAAAAATAAGCATAAAATCGTATGATAGTATTTAATCCATCATAAATTTTTCCTATTTTAAGAACTTCCTTTACATCCTTATAAATTCTTACTTGGACATATTTTAATTTACGCCCAAATAAAGCCCACCAATTAATATAAAATATAATAAGAGTTGTGAAATATTTATTACCTGCTTTCTTTGCAAATTCTAATGCTTTTTCTAAGAAATCCAAACCTTTTTCTACAATTTCTACTAATTTTTTGTCTTGATCACCGTAATGATGAGAATAAGCACAATAACCAGTTCCAGTTACAAAATTAACAATTGCTAAAGCTCTATTATTATCACAGTCACTTACAATACTTAGTGCTTCATTAAGTCTTACAAGTGTCTTCTCTAAGTATTCTTTAAAAGTGTTATCTTTCTTAAAATCTTTTAATGATATTTGACTGGTGCTTATAGCAAAAAAACCTAAAATTGATTCTGCGAAATATTGGATATTTCCAATTTTCTTTGTATTTTTCCATGCTTTATCTGTTAATTCTATAGTTAATTGTAGAAAATGTTCAAATTCTAAATAATCAGATAAATAATGAACCAAAAATAATGAAATATATACAACTTTACTCAAGGTTCTTGCTTCTTTTTGCTTATCATCTCTTTTTGAGTAAAGCTTGCTTGATTCAATAAGAAATTCATGGGCTTTAATAAGCTCATGTTTCACTTCAGCAACAGTTTTAGCAATAAAATGATTAGCGAATGCAACTCCTGCTTTAGATTCTAATTCCTCAGCAACATTCTTGTTCTGATTATATAAAATCGCAGCATTGTTATAAGACTCAATCGCCCCTTTGATTTCATCAACAAAGTCCTCTTTTGTATTTGCTATCTCAGACTGATACAAATGCATATAACCAAGTATCAAATAAGCATTAGCAGCTTCTTCCCCTTTTTTTTTATCTACAAAAATCTTAGCAGCTTGCTCATATAATTTTGCCGCTTCAGACCAATTATATAAATTTTCTTCAGCCTGTGCTCTATCTAACAAGTCAGATACTTTATCATCATCAATCATATACTTTCAATTACAAT
>JAEOTS010000145.1 GCA_016839745.1 Promethearchaeota archaeon | reverse complement strand
TTTTCAGTTGCTCCAATATACTCCATGTGTTGAAGAATATTTTGAAGTTGACGAAGAGATTGTTTGTTGGAGAAATAGAAAAGATTTGTTTAGCAAGATTTTATATTATTTAGAAAATGAAGATGAACGAGAGAAGATTGCTAAAAAGGGTTATAAAAGAGCTATTGAAAATCATACATGGTCAAAAAGGCTTGTAGGTATAAATTTATTTTTAAAAAATAAAGAATTAAGTCCTGATATTAGTAAAAATATAGTAAAAATCAGAAAATTCTTAGATTGTATTGAAATTCTTAAAGTTCCGAAAAAGTTGCCAGAAAATTTCAGTAAAAGTATTTTAAAATTAGTTTTAAGAAAATTAGGGTACAGACTTAAAAGGGATGCCAAAAGTATAAAAATTATTCATATAAAACTAAAAGATAGAAAAGTTATTTATAGACCAAATCTAAAGGATTTTATCTTTATTAAGTTAAGTGGAAAAATAATCATGGTAATCAAAGTTATACCTACTAACTTCAAAATAAATCCAGATGAGTGGGATCAATTAGAAGAAATCTTATATTTAATTGAAAATTATGACTTTAGTTTACCTCAATTTGGTTTATTGACAAATGGTTATGATTGGGTTATTCGAGATTTTAAAAATAGAAGATGGGTGAGTAGCATTCCTACACGCACCGAATCAATAGAAATGTTAAATTCAAACAATATAATAAAAAAAGTTTACTTATTCATTAAACAGGTATACAAGGATTATGAACTTGAAAAGTTATTCTTAATACCAAATTTAGAATGTTATTTTAGGCACTTCTTGATAAATATTGAGGAAAGATTTCGTAAATTGTTTAATCTACTTAAATTTTGATAAAATAATCTAATATTAAAAAAAAATTTATTCACAAATAAAATCTATAAATTTATATGTTTATTTTTATTTGGAGAAAGTCTTATGAGTAAAGTGGATAACAAAAAAAGAATCCATGTAGGAGAATTCATTACAACTGAAAAAATTCGGAAAAATATTTTAAACGTTTTAGATAGTGGAAGAATTTCCGAAGGTCCATATGTAAATGATTTCGAAGAAAAATGGGCAGACTTTATTGGCTCTAAATATTCAGTTGCAGTTAATTCAGGGACTTCTGCTTTAATTGCAGGATTGGAATCAATTAAATATAAATATCCTGAAAAGAAGAATCTAAAAGTCATAACAACTCCTCTAACTTATATAGCTACAAGTAATGCTATTGTATTAACAGGTTTTATTCCAGAATTTGTTGATATAGATTATTCTAATTTTGGGATTTCACCTCAAAATATTGAAAAATTATTGGAGAATTCTAAGAAGCCTGAAGAATATGCATTGATCCTCCCAGTCCATTTATTTGGATATCCTGTAGATATGAATGAAATTTTAAAAATTGCTAAGAAATATAATCTTTTGGTAGTTGAAGATTCTGCTCAAGCCCATGGGACTATATACAAACATCAAAAATTAGGGACTTTTTCTTTATTATCAACTTTCTCTTTTTATATTGCTCATAATATTCAAGCAGGACAACTTGGTGCGATTGTAACCAATGATAGAGATATAGCCAATTTAATTGTCCAAATAAAATCAAATGGAAGAGTATGTATATGCAAAATTTGTACGCGATCTATGGGAAAATGCCCTTATAGTGAAGCGGAATTTGACCCGAGATTTACTCATGATAAGTTGGGATACAATTTTAGAACAACAGAACTTCAAGCAGCTATCGCATTAGCACAGCTGGAGGAGGTTGAAGTGATAATTAAAAATCGTCAAAAAAATGTTAAAATTTTAAATGAATATTTTTCAGAATTTTCTGAATTTTTCCAACTACCAAAATATTCTAAAGATATTAGTTACTTAGCTTATCCAATAATTTTAAAGGATAAAGATATATCTCTTAATTTATTTAGACAAAATCTTGAAAATGAAGGTATAGAAACAAGACCGATCTTTTCATATATACCTAATCAATTAGCGTATGCTAATTTAAAATCTAAGTATGAAGGGAAACTTACAAAAGCTGAACATATAAATAAGTATGGATTTTATATCGGCTGCCACCAATATTTAAATGACGATGATTTAGAATATATTTATAGTAAATTTAAAAAAGTTATTTTGTCTTTAGGGAAATAATATGATAACTAATGAATTGAAAGAAAAAAATGTGCTTGTGACTGGTGGTGGAGGATTTATTGGCAGTCATTTAGCAGAAAAATTACTTAATTTAGGAGCAAACGTTTCAATTACAATTAGGAATAAAGATAGTAACCATAATTTTATAAATCATATAAAAAGTAGAATTAAAATCTTTTATGGTGATTTAAGAGAATTTAATAATTGTTTAAATGCAATATCTAATCAAAAAATAGTTTTTAATCTTGCTGCAAAAGTAGGAGGGCTTGAATATAATATTAAACATCCAGGTTCAATTTTTAGGGATAATTTGTTGATTTTTATGAATGTTCTTGAAGCATCTCGAATAATTAAAACTGACCAATTTATTACTGTAAGTTCAGCTTGCGTATACCCTCGGTATTGCACTATTCCTACTCCAGAAGAAGAAGGTTTTAAAAATGAACCCGAACCAACGAATCAAGGATATGGATGGGCTAAAAGGATGGAAGAACTCCTATCAGAATGGTACAGATTTGAATTTGGTATGAATATCGCTATAGCAAGACCTTATAATGCATATGGACCAAGAGATAACTTTGATCCGAAATCGTCGCATGTTATTCCAGCTTTAATTAAAAAGGTCTTAGAAGCGAAAAATTCAATAGAAGTTTGGGGATCAGGAGAACAAAGTCGTTCATTTATTTATGTTAAGGATTTTGTAAAAGGTCTGATAAAATTAGCAAAAATAATGCCAAAGGAAACAATAAATATTGGGGCAGATGAAGAGATAAAAATAAAAAATTTAGTTTTTTTAATAAAAGAGTTATCAAATAGAGATATAGAAATTAAATTTGATACTACTCTACCAATAGGGCAACCAAGGAGAAAATGTGATACAACAAGAGCGCATCAAATATTAAAATTCGAAGCTCAAGTTTCTCTTCGTGAAGGTCTTAAAAAAACTATTGATTGGTATATCAAAAATTCTTAAATAATTCACTAATCTTATGTTAAATATATATAATTAATATAAAAAAGGAGGATTTGAGAATGAAAACAGCTTTAATTACAGGAATAACTGGACAAGATGGGTCATATTTAGCTGAATTTTTGATTAATAAAGGTTACAAAGTATATGGAATTGTTCGACGCTCAAGTATAATGAATAGACAAAGAATTGAAGAATTATATTATAAAAAATATAATTATGATATGGAAAACATTGAAATTTTCTATGGAGATTTAGGGGATTCTAGTTCTTTAAATCGAATTTTGAAGAAATGTGAACCTGATGAAGTTTATAACCTAGCAGCACAGAGTCATGTGGGAGTAAGCTTTAGAATACCAGAATATACATGTGATATAACTGGTTTAGGGGTCACTAGAATGTTAGATGGCCTTAAAGATTTAGGAATTGAAACTAAATTTTACCAAGCTTCAAGTTCAGAAATGTTTGGAAATGCTTTAAATGAAAAGCAGAATGAGCAAACGCCTTTTTTACCATGTAGTCCCTATGCTTGCGCTAAAGTATTTGCATTTCATATTACAAGAATATATCGTGAATCTTATAATATGTTTGCTTCAAATGGTATATTATTCAATCACGAATCTCCACGTAGGGGAGAAAATTTTGTAACACGGAAAATCACTTTATCATTAGCCCGAATTAAAGTTGGACTCCAAGATAAATTATTTTTGGGTAATTTAGATGCCAAACGAGATTGGGGATATGCAGAGGATTTTGTAGAAGCGATGTGGTTAATATTACAACATAACAAGCCCGATGATTTTGTTATAGCAACAGGAGAAACCTATATGGTCAGAGAATTCGCCGAAGAGGCTGCAAAATTATTAGGATTTGACATTGAGTGGCAAGGTGAGGGCCTTAATGAAAAAGGAATTGATTTAAATACGGGAAAATCAATTATTGAAGTTTCTTCTCGATTCTATAGACCTTTGGATGTAGATTGTTTGTTAGGAGACCCTTCTAAGGCAAAAAGAGAATTAAAATGGACTCCAAAAATAACATT
>JAEOTS010000020.1 GCA_016839745.1 Promethearchaeota archaeon | reverse complement strand
GCTTTGTAAATTTCAATTCCAAAAAAAACCTTTCAAACAATTAGAAGTAGAGGAAGTATGGGAGATTATCCAGCAAAAATTAAATTGAAATGATAGTAAGAAAGCAAATTTCAAAACAAATAAAATAAAAAAACATAATAATAAATTTTGCTCACTCTGTATTACGTATGATTTTATTCCACATTTTGGAAGGCAGGATTACCAATCCTACCAAAAGGCCATTTTACTAATATAATACTAACACTAATCAAGTTAAAGTTATTTTCCAAATGCTTAAAACTTTGATCTGGATAAAAAGAAATAGAAAAAAAAATTAGATGATTTTAGAGAATACTTTTTAGAATGCTTTTTTTTTTAATTCTCCCCGGAATAGAATAAGTTTATATCAAAAAATAATAATATTCCACCTGTAACACCTACAATTGCGAGAAGCCAAAATGTAAGAGGAGCAAAAAAGCAATTAATAAATGGATAAACTACAATTACATTTACAAGAATAGATACTAATCCTACTACAAATAGAATTATACCATACATTTTTTTCCGTTCCAATTTTTTTCACATCCAAAGCTATTTTTATTCGTTAATATCTAAAATAAAAAAAAAAGAAAATAAATTTTGCTCACTTTGTATTACCCATGAGTTTATTCCACGTTTTGGAAGACAGGATGAAGATCCCTGCCACAAGGCTAACAACTGGACCCAAGATGAACATGGAGAAAGCGGGGGTCGCACTTTCAATGAACATGGAATAGAAAGCTAAAGGAAAACCTGCCGAAATTGCCAAGAACATCCCAGCTAATCCAGCAATTCGTACTCTTTCTTTCTTTTTAGCTAAGAAAATCCCTATTGTTGTAATTCCAAAAAGGATGGATGCAACCATGTTCGCAGGCATAGTGAGCATATACATACTGGCCGGACCATAATTGTCAATCAGTGGATTAATTTCGGGTAATCTATTTGACATTCTTGTAGTTGCCGCAATACCGTTTATGAAATTCAGAATGAATGCCATACCAAGGACCAAACCAAACCATGCTTTCTTCCCAGATTCGTGCCCTTTTCTTCCTACTAGAATGAAGTATACCAATAAATTAGGGAAAAAAATCAGAAACCAAGGACCTGGTACCGCTGCTTTACTTTCCATAGCAGGAATATTTGGCCAAAAGCTGGCAAAAAGGGTTATAATTACGGCGATTATACCGACGGGATAAGCCCACTCCTTTTTCCCGAAAAAGCCCACACCCGCAGTTAACCATATCATTCCTCCCAGAATACCGATAACCGCAAAAAGCGGTATGAAAAAGGGAGATACAAGTCTGCACTCTGTGGCGGCGGCGGTTTCGGCAGATACAATGTTATCTAAATGGAGAAAGATAAATAAATAGTTAAGAAATACTCCTCCTGCACCTAAAATGAGAGAGACTACTCCTGTAAATCCACCTTTTTTTGATCTAATTTTTGTTTCTTCAGTCATTTTAATCTTCTACTCAATTTTTAATTTTAGTTTTTGTTAAAAAATTCTTTTTATAAAAATATTATATTTTCCAATTATATAAAGGTTTATTTATTTTTGTAACATATTATTTACAGAGAATTAATTTCCCTTTCCCAGAATTGGGAACGATAAAAGAATAGAGGATAAAGCAAAAATGTGCCAAAAATAAGATGGAATCACCTATAATAGATATTTCTAATATACCAGGATTAATATTCAAAGCAATTCTTATCGCATTATTAGTCAGTGAATTCATTTTGATAATTTATAAAAAACTTCGGAAAACTTTCATCGTGATATTATATTTAGCAATTGTAGCCTCAGTACACCTTTTAGTGCTATGTGATGGAATTTTTCGAGCAACTTTGGAGCTTTCCTTGTAAGTTTATATATCCCAAATATTTAAAAATCTAAAATAGAATTCTATTTCCGGCCTATTCCGAAAAGATGCCCTTTATAAACTAAAGCTTCTACTTCTTTGGCACCAGCTTTAAATAATTCTTCTTTAAACTTTTCTTCGGTATAGAATTCCAATTCTTCGTAAATATTTTCTACCCATTTGATAAATATGTCAAAAACTGCGTGGTTGACTTGAGGTATTTCTGTATAACTATGAATAATTACTACCCCACTATCTTTAACAACTCTAAAAGCTTCTTTCAAGATTGATTCTTTTGAAGCCTCTTCAAAATTAGTATTTTTGAAATGATAGGGTATGATCACTCCATCAAAGAACTTATCAGATTCTCTGATTGTGCTACTAAATACAGAAGTATTTTGCACATTTTCGATGCCTAATTTTAACACACTTTCATAAGCTTCTTGACTTGATAAAAAGAATAAATTTTCGGACAATGATGAAAAGAGGTTTACGCATTTAGCGTTAATAAGGTTACTAAACCAAATATATAGGAGAGTTCCGAATTTTTTATCTTTAAAAGAAGAGAGAATTTTATCTCCAACGACTTCTTTAATGATATTAGGGAGAAATTTATTCTGCTCAGTATCAATTAATCCAAATTTTACAATATGTTTTAGAATAGTATTGATAAGAATTTCTGTATATTGAGTTGCCTCTACGGATGTTACTTTATCATGTTTATCACGATTATATTTAACGAGTCCTTTAGATTCTAGGTTATCTAGACTGTAGTATAGACTTGAGCTTGAAAATCTAGTTGGTTGTTGAAGCCAATCTTGAAACTCTTCGGCCCCCGCAGCCTTATCGTCAAATTTAATTGATTTTGCTACCTTACTTCTTTCCCGGGTTAAAAATTGAGATATTTCATTGTATAAAATATGTCTAATTACAGGTTTTTCGTGTTTTAAGAGTAATTGTAGCATTACCAAATCTACAATAGAAAGATTTGCTATGTGTTTAATAGAAATGCTTTCCATAAGTGTCTTTTTTTCGTCTTCTTCCGACATGATATTGGTATTTCTATGAATAATATTTCCTTTCTATATTCAACAATAAGATAACGTTTATTTTTAAGTTTTATTAAATCTGGAAAACCTAATTTCAAAAAATAAATATTCATCAAAAGTTTCTGGAACAACGATCAGAAGTTTATGTAAAACCGTCTTAGGAGCATTATAGTTTTAAAATCTAACAACTTCAACATATAATATAAAAGAAGTAAATAAAATTCTTCTATTAAGCGTTAATTAGGTTATTTAATATCCTTCTCAGGTATCCTTCGAACTGATCTATATCTTCCTCTGTAAGCGTTCTGTAGAACACCTCAGTCATTTTTTTTGATACTTCAACATACTTTTTCTGAAGTTTTTTACTTTTTTCAGAAATTTTAACATTGGTTATCCTTTCATCGGCTTCATCGGAATTTCGCGTAAGAAATCCTGCTGTCTCAAGCCTTTTGAGCATAGTTGTCAGCGTAGATTTAGTCAATTGAGTTTTTTTTGACAACTCACGGATTGGGATTCCATCTTTCTGCCAAAGCGCAAATAATATACGCCCTTGTCCTGGGTTTAGTTCTTTAATCCCATATTCCTTTAACATTTGTTTAAAAATTCTATTTGCGATTTGGTGAATTTTTGCGATGAGGAATCCACCCTCCCGCTGATCTTTCATCTTCTCACTCATAGCTTAAAGTTTACCTGATTTAATTTGTAATAATATCTTGCGGTTTTTGGTTTTAATCGGAGTAATGTATAATCTGGATCTTCTAATCCTTTTGGATAATATCGCTTCCACCAATCCAACCATATCTGTTTTTTTACATCCGTATCATCGACAATTTCTGCTGATCCTCCTAACATAAAACCCTTAAAATCTTCGGTGTCGCAAAAATACACACACATATTAGGATTTTTACTTAAATGAGTAACTTTGCTAGAAGATGTATTAGTTGAAATATAGATCGTAAATTGGTCTTGTTGGTTGTTAAAGAATTCTGAAAATTCAGGGAATTGCTCTTTGTTTCTTAAATTAAACATCGCTCTCGTTATTGGAAAACCATCCAGATCTATTGTTGTTAGAATTGCTGCTTTTGATTCTTCCATTAATTTTAATCCCGATCTTTTAACTTCTTCTACATCCATTGTGAAAACCTTTTTTTTTTCTTAAACATAAATTGTTCGATATAGTACTATCCTATATCGTATTTAAATATTGTGGATTCTAAAAGAGAAGGTTTGAACCAAGGTAATAAGCAGTTTTAAACAGAACATTCTTAAATATTATTTTACTAAATCTTAATATGTCGAAAAATTCTCCGTTGAATATGAAAGGTTTCCATCCATTTGGGGATTTAATTGGTTTGAAATTTACAAAACTCGAAAAAGGGTATTCTCAATGCACTCTAGAAGTTGTTGACAAACTATTAAATCCTCACAAGGTAGTTCACGGAGGTGTGTTGTATTCGATGGCTGATACTGGTATGGGGGCAGCTGCATATACTAATTTAGACAAAAATGAAATTTGTGCAACTATTGAAATTAAAATTAATTACTTTAAAGCTGTAAAAGGGGGGAGTCTTACTTGCAACACGAGAGTAATACATCAAGGCAAAAAAGTTGTAACCTTGGATTCTGAAATACTAAACGATGGTCAAATTATAGCAAAAGCTCTGGGCACTTATTCAATATTCGTTAGAAAGTAGTTTAGTATCTTTTGAGAATAACGCCTAAATTTCGTGGATATACATACAAATAATTCTCCAAATCATGTTTTTCAATTTTCTTTCTAGTTTCCATCGGGAGATCATCAAAAATTTTTCCACTCACCAATAACTTCGTCTCTTCTTCACTGAATATAGGTCCTGGTTCTATCCAATTCATAACTTTTTTGTTTACGGGGCACACTTTTTGGCAATACATGCATCCGACTAAACAGTTGTGCCACGAGGGATCGATCCAATCCGGAAAAGGAACCTCTGCCGGGTGTTCGTTATGAAAAGTTAAACAGCGTTCAACTCTTATTAAGAAACGATCGTTAGTAATAGTGCCGGTTGGACATTTCCGAACGCATGCTGAACACTCCTTACATAAATCCATCATCCGTAGTTCCTGCCAGTTTTTTTCGTCGTAAGGGAAGTCCGTATAAAATGTCGAGGGCCGATGAAAACTACCCATACCAGGTACATACGTAATATTATTTCTACCGTATTCCGCCAACCCAACACGAACTGCTAGGGTTTTTTGAGGAACGAGAGCAAATTCTGCGTTATAACCTAATGGTTTTAATATTTCTGTAAGGAACTCTTTAGCTTTTTTGATTACAGCTCTACTATGCAAGTATGTTGGAGGTATAATTAGTGGAACTTCTGTATTATTCCAATGAAAAATAACTTTGTATTGAGGTTGCGGAACAGTTATAATAAATAGAGATTTAATCTCACCAAATTTTACTTTTGGTTGAAATTCGAAATAGTCTTT
Organism: Promethearchaeota archaeon; assembly: GCA_016839745.1. Lineage (GTDB taxonomy): Archaea > Asgardarchaeota > Lokiarchaeia > Sigyniarchaeales > SOKP01 > SOKP01. The sequence continues at coordinate 2,118 of JAEOTS010000020.1, read as the reverse complement.
ATACTCTTCGTAGAATTCAGAATCTATTAAGTTTTTATCGTGAAATTTTGTGACAGCTTTTTGTAGTTCGGGAATATACTTAGCAGAAACAATCTTACCTTTATAACCCTTGGCATCTAATTTTTCGTAAAAATTTTGTATTACATCTTTTTCGTTCATGATTTCTCTTATTTTTTTAATATAATCCAATAATCTATGTCTCTTTAAAGGCTTTATGTTGCGTTTTCAAAAAAGATAAGAAAAAAAAAATTTTGAAATTCAGCTATTTTATTTAGGATAAATAGCAGAATCCAGTGTTACTTGTTTCTGAAGCATTTCAAAAGCCTTTGAGGAAGTTGAAAAGGTTTTTGCGTTATAATGTTCTACTAAATCTATGAGTTCTTCGTCAAAAATTCTTACAAAGATCTCTATCTGAGGATAACGCAAATTTAATTTGGATGTAAGATAAAGAGATTCATCAAATTCTGAATCTTGTTTCCAACAAATAAATGCTTGAGTAACTTCCTCTAACTTTACATGTTCACGTAAATCGCTTAAAAAACATGCGAACTCTTTTATTATGTGCAAACGCTCATTTACCTGAAACTCAATACCATCGTGCTCGTCATCGAAAAGAAACACTTCCCGTTCGGGCTGTAAAGAAAGAGTATACGCAATACGATGAGTCAAACTATCTCGCCCAATAACAATAGCGTTTCCTTTTTTATGTTTAGTCCATTCTTTAATGTCGTCCATTGCCCATTGTGAGGTGGAAAAGGCAATTGCATTTAATGGAGGCTGTTTAAGATAGTCTTGCACGTGATCCTCAAATGCGCGCACGTAAATTGGACAGTCGTGGTTCACCTTGCGAATCTTTTCCGTACATATAAGAGCAATTCTCGCGTCATCGATACCAATGAAGACTTCTCTTGCTCTCCTTACACTCGCAAATCCAAGGTTAATTGTTTCTGTAGGGTCTCCAACTACCACTGGACAACCCGAGTTGATTAAGTCTTCCACCAATTCTTCGTGATCCTCGATTATACAAAAAGATTCCTTATTAGCGATGCAATGTTCAATAATCCTCTCTGTTAAGTGATGGAATCCAATAATAACAGTATGATTTCGTTTGTGTTTAGATAAAATCCTACTGGTTATAATGGGATTATATTTCTCTAATAATTCGCCCATGATAAAGCCAAAAACAATTACTTCCAGCAAAATTGGCCACACTAGTGAATAGAAATTAGTAAAATCTCCTGCGGGCTCAGGTCGTCGTACAGTTAGCGAGAACAAGACATATTCCAAAAAAGAATGATTAGGTTCAATAACGACAAAAACAGACAATCCCGCTAACCAAAATAAGATAAGAAAAATAAATTGTACCTTGTATTGTTTAAGTTTTAACTCAATTTCAATTAATACATTTAGGATACTCATAAAGTAAGATAAAACATTCCAATATAAAAAAGATATGAATTAAAGTCGATCTCTCTAAATAAAAAAGTTATTGAAGATTCTTTAATTAAAAAAGAAGTAAATAATCATTAATCTCAGAGTTAATTCTTTGGACAAAGGTAATTAATCGTGAAGTATATTGAAGAACCATCAAAAAAAATTCCCATTATGTTGGAAACAGAAGTTTTAGTATTGGGGGGTGGACCTGCGGGGCTCTCTGCTGCGTTAGCTGCTGCACGAGAGGGTGTAGCAACCACGCTTGTTGAACGATATGGTTGTTATGGGGGGGTTATAACGCAGGCAATGATAGGAACCATTGCTTGGTATCGCTACGCAAACACGGTGGATGCTGGTGGAATCGGGGGGGAATTCGAACGCCGAGCAAAAGAAATGAATGGTAGCATTAATGTGTTTGGTAATATCCGTAATAAAGAAATGATCGCGACAATTGAACAGGAAGGATTGATGGTAAACGGGGAACCTACTTATGAAATATTGGATACTGAAATTTTTAAACACTTAGCTGACGAACTAGTGCAAGAAGCAAACATAAAACCTATACTCCATTGTACTGCTGTTGATGTGGTTATAGAAGGTAACACGATTAAAGGTGTCATTACTGAAAGTAAATCTGGAAGGCAAGCGATTTTAGCTAAAAGGATAATTGATGCTACGGGTGAT
>JAEOTS010000144.1 GCA_016839745.1 Promethearchaeota archaeon | reverse complement strand
TTAGGTATTTTGGAACGAATCCTATCGAAGTACGAATTTGATTATTTTGCTTCTTGTGCGGTTATAGCAGACGAACAAATTCAAAAATATGGAATATATGAAAAATTATTATTAAATGAAATTCCTGCATTCATAAAACAAAGAGAAAAATTTTTCACTTCTGTCCATGTAGCTTCAAAAGAAAACGGAATTAATCTTTCTGCGCTTCGTTCTAGTGCGAAAATAATTAAAAAGTTAGCAACACCAGATCCCTTTAAAAATTTAAATTTTTGTGTAAGTTCTAATGTTTCTCCCGATACTCCCTTCTTTCCGGCAGCTTATCACATGTCAGAAGGACCTTCATTCGGTCTAGCTCTAGAGATGGCAGATGAGGTCGTACGGATTTTTGAAATTGCCAAAAATTTTGAAGAAGCACAAAAACTCTTAGGAGTACGATTTAATGAGATTTACGATTTTTTATTGAAAATTTGTGAAGAAGTAGCCATTAAGAACGGTATTGAATTTAACGGAATTGACTTTTCTCCAGCTCCTTATCCTACCAAAGAGAAAAGTATAGGGACTGCGTTTGAGAAACTAAACTTCGAGTATTTTGGAGCCCCAGGGTCGCTCATTGGAGTTGCTATGATAAAAAACGCCATACCCAAAAGAAAAAAAGTAATTGGCTTTTCAGGTTTTATGCCCTCTGTTCTTGAAGATTATACCATCGCAAAAAGCTTATCAGAAAATCATTTTAATTTAGATACATTATTGCTGTATTCAACTATTTGTGGAACTGGTTTAGATTGCGTTCCTTTGCCAGGCGATATTACTGAACCAGAGTTATTTTATATCTTGCTGGATCTGTGCACAATCTCTTTAAGATTAAACAAACCACTTACTGCTAGACTCATGCCTATTCCTGATAGAAACGCAGGTGATATTGTTGATTTTGATTTCGAATATTTCGCAGCTTCGAAAGTTATGGACATTAGAAGGTTATCGGATACTAATGAAAAAGATTTGTTTTCTAGTAAAGAAAAAAGTATTACTTTTTTATAGCTTAATCTATAAGAATACCTGAAATAATTTATTCTAAATATTCTATTACTTTTCCACTTTGAGTAATCTCATAGAAGGTTTCATTACCTTCTTCGATGGAATTTATACAAAAAGCTTTGATTAAATAATCAATGTTATAGATTAATTGGTTTTCTTCTTTAATTAGATTTTTTTCAATCAATTCCTTAAGTAGCACATTCTTGGAAATTTTCTTGGTTTTATTTACTATCTCTAAAATCTGCCTTCTTACAGGATGATTTACTGCTTTTAGATAAAGACCGTGCAAGTATTTAGTTCCCTCCAAAGTTTGGCTATAATCTTCCATTGATTTGTAATTTTTATAATCAAATTCATCTGGCATATGATATTCAAAGGTAGAAGAAATTAAAGTTTTTTTATATTGTGGTTATCGCCGTCTTTCTGATTTGTTAAAAGAATTTTATAGCTCTAATTCTCAATCTGAATAACTGTTAATCCTTTGTTGAAGTTTTAAAAGATAAACATTTTATAGTAAGACTCCTATTTCTTTTTTAGTTTTAATTTAAAAAAACTGGTGAATTGAAAATGAATTTTGAAGAAATTAAAAAATTACTTGGCGAAGATGCTGATAAACTGTTAAATCACACGTGCACAGGAATTCCAAAAGAAATGATTCACGCTCCTGGTCCAGACTATTTAGATAGGGTTTGGGAGCATTCTGATCGAAATAATTTAGTGTTGAATAATATGGAACGGATGTTTAACCAGCGCGGTAGGTTAGCGGGTACTGGTTATATATCTATTCTTCCCGTAGATCAAGGAGTTGAACATACAGCATCAGCCAGTTTTGCGGTTAATCCACGATACTTTGATCCAGAAAATATAATTAAACTAGCAATAGATGGAGGATGTAACGGCGTAGCATCTACTCTCGGCGTTTTAGGATCTATTAGCAGGAAATACGCGCGCAAAATTCCATTTGTAGTGAAAATAAACCATAACGAATTACTTACAAAACCAAATCTGTCTGATCAAACTATGTTTGCTAGCGTAGATCAAGCGTGGGACATGGGAGCTGCGGCAATCGGTTCGACAATCTATTTTGGATCTGATTATTCACGAAGACATATACAAGAAACATCTGAAGCTTTTAAATACGCCCACGAGCTTGGCCTCGTTTGTGTTCTGTGGACTTATCTTAGAAATCAAGAAGAGTTCATCAAAGATGGTAAAGATTATCACACGGCGAACGATTTAGAAAGCCAAGCTAATTATCTTGGAGTTACAGTAGAAGCAGATATAATTAAACAAAAGCTTTCTACTTTAAATCGAGGATTCTTAGATTTGAACTATGGCAAAACGGATAAACTCGTGTACGAAAAATTAGCAACCGACCATCCTATTGAATGGAATCGTTATCAAGTAGCAAATTGTTACATGGGGCGTGTGGGGTTAATTAACTCTGGTGGAGAATCTGGAGGAAATGACCTTGCAGATGCCGTAAAAGCTGCGGTTATAAATAAACGGTCTGGAGGTATGGGACTCATACTTGGGAGAAAAGCGTTTAAAAAACCAACTCCGGAGGGGATCAAAATTCTTAACGCAGTTCAAGACGTTTATTTAGCAAAAAACATAACTATCGCCTAAATTTTTACATATTTTTTTTTAACCTTTTTAATTATAGAAGAAGTAAGTTACAAAAATTGGTCTACACAAAATTAATTAAAACTCAATTCTATATTATTCTTAAGTTAAAAGGAGTCACCAATAGAATTAAAAAATTAGAGTAAATAAAATGGGAAACGAAAGATATAATCCAAATCGAGGGAAAAATCCTTATAGGGTAAATAGAGAACCTGTAAGAGAGTCAACTCCCGCTAAATTTGCAACGTCATCGATAGATTTTGATACTCAACGTATATGCATTTCGTGTGGCAAGGTAATTAAAATTAGCCATAATTTTTGCAAATTCTGTGGAGTAGACTTAAGTGGCATACAACCTTTAGGATATTCCGACAGAACTTTAAAGGAATTGGCGAACACAGCATTAACAGACCCTGATCCTGGCGTGAGGAAGGATGCAGTAGATACTTTAGGAGAATTAGGAGAAAGCGAGGTTCTGGGAGTTTTTGCTTACGTTTTACTTAACGATTCCGATGAATCGGTTCGAAAAGAGGCTGCTGATGAGTTAGGAGACTTTCATCATCCCCACTCACTCGATGTTTTAGCAAAAGCTTTGAAGGATAAAAGCCCTATGGTTCGTAAAGAAGCAATAGAGGGATTAAAAAAAATTAAGAAGAAAAATAAACCCGAAAAAATTGAAAAAGAAGACAAAGAAAAAGATGAAGAAACATCAGAATCCCTAGAAGAAATTAAACCTAAAACGATTGAATTTAGTGAGAAAGAAGAAGAAGTAGAAGAACAAGAAGAGGAACCCTTAGAAGAAATTATACCTAAAACGATTGAATTTAGTGAGATTGAGATAGAAGTAGAGGAAGAAGAACAAGTAGAGGAACCCTTAGAAGAAATTGAACAAGATGACAAGGAACAATATTAATAAAACCTATTTTTTTACTAATTAAATTTTTTAAAATACTTTAATCCTTACTACTAGGAACATTTGGCAATTCTCTTCTCGAAGTAGAAGTAGATTTCTTAACTTCACCTTTGGGAGGTTCCGCTCCTTTTTTTAGAACTTCGACTGCCTCAACAATTCCCTTTTTGTCATTAAAATAAACTCTAAATACATTATCATCTAATTCCATTACCCCTTTAGGAAGCTTTTTTACTTCTTCCCAAACAATATCGACAACATTCTTTCCAAACACATCCGTTACTTTTGAAACCGCCCCATATAATTTATGCCCAAGAATTAGGTTTTGGCGCTCTAAGCTTTCGGGAACGCTTATCTTTAATATTTTTTCTTTAATTGTCTCTTTTTCCTTTTCTGATAATTCATCAGTTAGTTCCACTTTCTCCCTTATTTTTCCTGTTTGGGTTCCTCTTGCAAACGATGAAATAACTACATCATCAGTTGTGTCTTCTAAACCTGGAGAATAATATTCATCATCGTCTTTTCGCACACGCGCTTTTTGCTCTTTCGCAAGGCGTTCCAGTTCTAAAATACGGTCTCGTTCAAAATTTCTGATGTATCGCATATCGGGAAGTCTTTCTGTTACTTCCATAGATTCCAACCTGAAAGCGTTTAGAAATTCTTGTAGCTCGTCTCCTTGATCAATGGAGATTATTTTACACCTATGATATCGAGCGTCCTGAATTAAGTCTCGTTGTAAATCTTGTGCTACCCTAGAGCTAATAAACCTCTTCCTTACGGGGGATTTCGAACCCTTCCAAATATATATTCTCCTGAGATCTTCTCTTATAATTATAAGCACTTGTTCTGGAGTTAAGTGACTCTGAAGTTCTTCGGGTTGAATATTTAGCTTTGTTCGTTCTCCTGAGTTTTGAAGGTTATATACTATGAAGTCTTCGTAGGCTTCGGTCATTCTTACACTCACTTTTATGTTTGAATTCAGTATTCAGATTTTATAATTAACTAAGGTTTATTTTAACTAAATAGTCTTCTACCCAAATATAAAATTTCC
>JAEOTS010000143.1 GCA_016839745.1 Promethearchaeota archaeon | reverse complement strand
TTGAAGAATACGTATGATACTTCTATCGATATCATCTAAAGCTTTTTCTTTTTTCATTTTTAAACAATACCAACAGGAGATCAAAAATATTATAGAACCAATATTATTTATTTTGAATAAAATTTAAAATTTATTGAAATTTGTTGAAATTTTTATAAATTTTTATTTAAATATATCGATACCATATCAAAGCTGAAGGAATTAGCAAATAAATCACATGTTTTTTCACCTTTGAACTTCTTTCCCTTCGCATTTTGATTTATTTGTATCCTCTCCTTTTTTTCCCTTTTAAATTCATAGCATTTATAGTGAGTTAGAACGAACTATTCTTATAAAGCTCTTATGTGAACTGAGTTTGAAAATTCTGAGTAAATTCCTCATTATTAAAAAAAATGGGGACGATTGCAAAAATTTGGGCTAGATACTATTCTAAGAATTGCTAATTGGGATTATACCAAATTGAAGCAATAATTGGACACCCTCAAATCGAGCGATATTCTTCAATTTTCCATTGTCAAATAAGGGTTTTAACATTAATTTTTCACTAAAATGCTTGACACCTAATTTGCGAATCCATTTCCGAACTCGATGGTAATATCGTTTTGGACATTGTTCATTGGGACAATATAACCGTGTTCCTTCATTAATTAGCTTGGTATCACATACTTCACATATTTGAGGAATTTTAATTTCTTTCGCATTTGTTGAAGTATTAATTACACTTTCAATTTTGGGTATGATATCTCCTCGCTTACTAATCATCACTTCTGAACCGATCTTTAGACCAAGTTCTTTGATCAAATTAGGATTGGCTAAACTCGCTCTGCTCACTGTGGTGCCCATGAGGTTTACTGTTTCAACAATTGCAACAGGGGTGTAATTATGCCCACTAATACTCCATTCCACATCTAACAATACAGTTTCAATCTCCTCCACTTGAAACTTAAAAGCAACCTGTTTCATCGGTTTTGCTCGCTTCATATCCTCTACATCAATTTCCTTACCTTTAATAACAAGACCGTCAATATCAAACTCCAGTGTATGTCTGATATTAGTCATCACCTCTTCACGACCCTGGATTACTTCCTGTACTGATTTAACTGTTTTAGTTCTAACCGTTTGAAAATTTTGCTCTTTTAACCATTTAAGCTTCTCTATCTCACTTTTGAATATAACATAATCACTTAAGCTAATCGCATCATAATAGATTAAATTCAAATCACCACTTGCCACACCATCTTTTCTCCTTACAATACCTGCCGCTGCATTTCTACAATTCTGTTTATCAGTATATTTTTGCTCGAATATATCATGAAGTAATAAAATTTCCGCACGTACCGCACCCGTAAAATTATCCTTAAGTTTTGGAATAAATCCTTTCATATTGATAACATTTGCAGATACATCATCTCCCACTTTGCCATCACCTCTGGTAATTGCATATTGAAAGATACCATCCTCATATTGCAATTCGATACTTATTCCATCCAATTTAAACTGGATAATGAATAAAGTATAATTACGTTTTTTAGCCCATTTCTTAAACTCTGAGGGAGTAGTTACTTTATCCTGAGAGGACATCGGAATTATATGCTCACGCTTAGTGAATAATTCTGAGCGATCCAAACCGATTTTAAACAAGATGGGGTTTTCGGGATCAAGTTCTCGTAGCTCATCCTCCAGAGCATCATATTTCGCATCTGAGATTTCTGGAGTCTCATTATAGTAGAGGTGTTATGGCGTTCTATTTCTTTTACAAGATATTTAACTCTTGCTTCAACATTTTCTTGTTTTTCGGTCATATAATTCCCTTTTTAAATGTTATCTAACATTATGAAGAAAACTTTAGATGTTTTCCTCATCTGGAATTTAGCAAAATTATTAGAACAAACAGAGACTCTCAATAAAATAAGAATAAATATTGGTTATCTTAGTGATTTCATTTAAATCCATCTCAACTTCTTGTTTTCCGGGTTTTGTAAAATATGCAATACTATTGGTGAATCTCACTATAGGATTTTCATGGGCGTCAAGCTTTCGATATTTATTGTAGTTAAACATGGAATGTAAATATTTTGATAATTCTGGGTATTTGGTTTTCATTTCAAGATCAAGGAATTTTTTCAGTTTATTTCTAGTTTTAGGATCAATCCATTGGGGGTTAATTTGCATATATGATTTCTTTCTAAAATCTCTATCCCCGTTGGTTAAGATATGAAATAATCTCGCCACAAATTTTGTGATATTAAGATAAATTTGCTTCAAAAGTTATGAGTGTTGCCACTTTCTTCCCTGGTTTATTAGGATCGTCTTTTAATATAAAAGAAACATCTTTTCCTTCTAACTCTATGAGGGTTTTATCATCAACATATTGATAAAAACCCTGCTTAAAGAAGATATACGAGTCACCCTCTGAATTGATAATTCCATATTTCCTTTGAAAATTAAAATATTTTATATATCCATATTTCTTTTCTGAAAGGGGTACATCGGGTAAATTATTAACATATTGAGCTAATTTTTTAAATTTCTGAATATATTCTTTTTTCTGTGATATGGAGAGACCTTTTTTAATATACTTATTAATTTTTTCTTTTAGTATTTTATTTGTTTCAAAACCATATTTTGCTATATAATAATATGCTCGTGATCTCACCTCATCAGCATTCACAATTATGCCACTCTTCAACCTTAACTTCTTATGGGCACGCTTAAAATAGGGTAATGATTCATCAAATTTATTATTTTTGGATAAACTTATTGCTATATCAAGGCAAATACTTTTTTCTAGTTTTAGGATAGATATGTCAACTGTAATATTATTTCGCTCCATTTCAATAATATTTAACGCTTTGTATAATTTTTCTAATCCTCCATTAAAATCGCCTCTATCGAAATATGTTCTCGACCATCGATTGTAATTGTCAGCTTGATGTTCTAACCTCATGATTTTTTTTCGGTAATCGATAAACTTCTCATTCTCATTGACTTCATTAAAAAGATCATCAGCTTTACCATAATCTCCTTGAAATGTATAGACCCTAGCTAAAACGCTATGTATCACATAGTAATTGGGATTCAATTCTTTCGCTTTCTCTAATGCTTCGATCGATTTATGAATTTTATTTTGATGTTTTAAATCAATCCCATAATGAAAGTAGGAATGCCAGTTATCAGGATCAGCTTTTATAGATTTTTCAAAAAGTCCATTAGATTCATGAATATAACCCTGCTTTGATTTAAATTTAGCAAATTCATTCAAAGCATAAGGGAAATTTGGAGAGATTTCGATCGCCAATTCAAAAGCTTCTTCTGCTTTCTGATTATCATCAACCTTTTTGTATCTCTTAGCTGATTTAACATAATTAAAAGCGATTTTATCATCATCTGTAGTAACACCTATAGATTCTAATGATTGATAGTAGATCTTATGTGATTTATCAAATTCTTCAATTTGTTTTGACAATTCAAAAAGCCGGCTTTGTATCGCATTAAACTCTTTTTTATTCTCATTTAATTTATATTTAACAAATCCTCGTGTTAGTGACAGCATATAGTAATTGATGTCATAGTCTCGTTCAGTTTTGATATTTTCTGTATAAACAAAGGATACAAAAATAAGTTCTCTTATAACATCATCAAATGTATCTCTATCCAAATTAGCCAGATGCATCAAAAAATGTCTGGTTATTGGTTTGTCACCATAAACGATCATACTGTATAAACAAGATTTTGATTCTTTTTTTAAGCTACTAAATACATCGTTGAAAACAAATTGAGCAATATCACTTTTTCCAGAATATATTTCTGAAAAAGCTTCTGAAATGATTTTACCTAAGCAAACTCTTCCAATAGCCCATTTAAGTAAAAGAGGATAACATCTTACTTTTCTCACTAAATTTTTTATATTATCATCTGGTAATTTTAATAAATCTTTTCTATTTCTTACCCTAGCAATTACTCTAAATAATTTAATAGCATCATTTTCAGCAAAGTCAGGTAGTTCGTATCTCCGTTCAATCTCTCCTAAGCCTTTCCTGCTAGTTATTAATACTTGGGATGGACGAGGAATATCTTTAATAAACTCTATTATATCCTCATCCTTTATTGTTTCTAAATTATCAATTATTAAGAGACATTTCCTTGAGGATAAAATTTTATAAACATTATCCTCATAAATTTTTTGAGAAATATCTGATCGATCCAATATATCTAATACCCCAGGATCAATAATGCTTAATATATCTTTAATTAAATTAAGACTAGTTTTAATTTTTGAATCAACTGGGACAATCCCATATGCTGTTAATGTTTCTTCTTTGGCAGTAAACCACATTATTGCTTCAAATGGATTATTTCTATCAGCGAGTATTTTATAAGATGCTTTTAATGCTACAGCAGTCTTTCCTATACCCCCAGCACCGTTTATAGATACAATTCTATCTTGGTCTGAATATAATAACTGTATTACTCTCTTAATCTCTTTTTGCCGTCCTATAAAACCTCCAACTAAATCATAATCTTCGCTAGGTAGATTGTTAGGACATTCATATTCATCAAAAAAGATGTACGGAATCTCGTCAGCAGTAAGATACAATTCATTATCAATATACTCTATTATACCTTTACCCAATTCGCCTTGACATATTAATTTTATATTAAAAATTAAATCCGTCAAATCACTAGCGCTGAAAGTAGACTTGGCGTGAGAAATTTTTTTTCTGTTTTCATTTAAATTGTCCATAACCTCAATAAATTTATTTTTAGGAAGGTTATTTATAAGGTTATTTAAGTGTTTATAGTGATCTGAAAAAACAGCAATCTCTTTTAAACACCAAAAAAAAGATTCTTCGAAAAAATCTTCGATTGTGCATATGTTTGCGTTTAAATCCTTCATTTCTTCTAAAGCTTCAATAACACCTTTAGGAATTTCTCGAATCCAATTTCTTGATCCATAATTAATTATTAAAACTTCATTGATAATTGTAGTTCTTAAGAGTGGTTCAAATCTATTTATCAAAATATCATAACCATACCTTCTTAAAAGCTCGAGTTTTTCCTTAAATGTTATATCTACTTCACAAGCTTGAAAATCGTCAATATTTATATCTCTTTTTTTTATTTGATGGTAATCTTCTTTTTTAATTTCCTTAAAATCTTCCTTTTTTAGGAAAGTTTTTGAATATGATGGATCGGTTTTAGTATAAATTTCAGTTAATATTGTCTCAACATCTTTAATAATTAGAAATTTGCTTAGATATTCTGATATATTAATGAGATCATCAAATTCATCCTGATTAGAGATTCTTTTAGTTTTTATCAGATACACAATGGTTGAGTACGCTACTTCTTGGTTTTTTGGTATAGAGATAGTTTTTAATTTCCTCCAAAAATCATTTTTTTTCCGTTTAAGGTCTTTTATTTGGTTTTGAGATTGGGATGTTAGGAGTTTTAAATTCTGTTTTATGAATTGCTTCATATATCTATCATATGTCATATTAAAATTTTTCCTCTTTTTTACCTTGAATCAATAATAGCCAGTAATTTGAAAATTGGATAGAATTGTCAATAATAATAAATAATTAATTCTAAAATATAAATCAGATAATTAAATGATTAACACTGACCAAATTTTTCGGATCTTATTAAGTAGTGCGAAAATAATAAATTGATTTTTTAAATCGGCTGCTCCAAATAAGTCTCTATAAAAGAGGGAATGTATAATTATTTCATCTTAATAATTTTTTTAATATTTCTTGAATTTCCTGATTTTTTAAAAATAAGAAGGATATAAATATTTAAGTAAGAATACAAAGTTGATATTATTCACTTTTATATGTGCTAGTAAAAAATGAAATAAAATGAAATCTTTTTAATAATATATTTACTAGAAAATTTGTAAAGAAATGGCGAAAAAGAAAATAAAATGTCCTATTTGTGGGCATATGTTAATCAATCCTAATGATCCTCGTCATACAAAATCTCCAAAACATCAAGAAGCATTAAAACAACAGAAAAGCCTACAGAGAATTATTATATCTCCAAAAAAGTTAACAGAATCTACTATAAAGAGTGAAGACTTCACACAAAAAAATGAATTGGTAACCACTAAATTAACAACTTTAGAATCTCGAATAATCTCTCTTGAAAATAAATTTGATAAGCTTATTTCTCCTTACAAAAAAATAAAACTTAAGGATTTCAAAAGACAATTATTTAAAGAATATAATTATCTTAACCCATCAGGAGATATAGATGGAGTTGATTTTGAAATTTTAAAAAGAAGAACTTGTAGAGAATTAGAAATTTCAGACGGTTATTTTGAGGATTTAATTTATGATTTACAAATGGAAGAGCGAATATTTACTATTCAAACTGGAAGAGGTAAAAAATATATTCAAATCAAAATGAGATAAAAGGTGAATCTTTGAACAGAAAAGAATTATTAAATAAACTAAATCGTTTAAAGAAGGGATTACCCACTAATTTAGTATATGTTAATCGTCTGATTGATTACACTCATGTTCAAGCTCCAAATGACTATAATGTATCTACGGTGGATGAATACATTGAAAAAGATATTCAATCCGTATTGAGTTTAGGTGGGTCAATAATTAGACCAATTTTAGGAATGTTTGGATCTGGAAAATCTACCATTTTAAATCGAACTGAACAAATAATAAGTCTTATGACATCAATAGAGAAATATCTTTTAATAAGAATTAATTTAGAAAATGTACCTACTGTACAGCACCATGAATTTATAAGAGCAATAATGAAACAAATTTTTCCGATAATGGAGACAAGACATTTTGAAGATATGTACAATCAGTGTGATGACGAGGAATTAATCGATATTTTCAAAGGGTATGAGATTATTAAAAATATAAAAAATCTTTTCTCTTCTAGTGCAACTGATAGAATACCTGCAAAAGCGTATTTTCTTGATGAGATCGAAGAAGACAAAATTTTTCAAGTTATTGAGGGGGTTATTCAGCTAGCAAAAAGAAATAATAGGATTGTAGTTATTCTAGTTGATGAACTAGAATCTTTAATTAAGTCAGATGAGGAGAGAATTCTAACAGAGATTATAGTTTCAAGATTTCTTAGAGGGATTATTGATAGGCATGATACATCTGTATATATAATCTTTACATGCTTTAGGGATGCTTATGAAGCTTTAAGAGAAAACTTTTATAAATTTTATCGAATCGTTGAGGGAAATGAGATAAAACTAGGCGATTTTTCTAATGCTGAGAAAGAAATATTGACGCAAAAGATACTGGACGAAACAATGGAATTTACTTTTGGAAAATTGAATGTTAATGAAGTTTTAAAAGAGCTTAAAGGAACATTAGATTTTTATGTAGGAAACCTTGTTAAATTAATTTCAAATAAGGTTTATCAATACATTGATCAATTTAAAGAAATATCAAATCAAGCACAAGATCTTTATGAAAATGATGCAAGACAATATAAAGCAGTTCCTATTCTCTTAAAAGGGGGATTTAAACGAGTTAATATATCTGAAAAACCAGAAAAAATTGCTGGCTTTAACTTTGATATCTTTGCTAGTATAAGTGAAAGAAATAGAATTAAGCAAAGAGCATTTGGGGAAATTAAATCAGTAACATGTAATAAAAAATGGGCAGAAGATTTTATTAATTGGATAAACACTCAAATTTATATGAGGTCGGGGGAATTTGTAAAAAATAGAGACAGATTACTATTTATTGCTCCAGATTATACTTCTGATGCAAAGAAGCTATTAGAAGAAAATGATGTAAATTGTATAGAATATCATAATCAATTTATTGATAAAATTCTAAAATATATAGAAGAAAAAAAGTCTAAAGGTTTAACAAAGGAAGAAAAGACTGTAATTGATTTTATTAGCAAAACAAAGAGTAAATGTCGTACATATGATGTTATGATTAGGTCTTTCTCAAAAACTCTATTAGAAGAATTAGTTAATAAGGAGAAATTAATAGTAAAAAAGGGAAAAAAAACGACAAGATTTTGTTTAAAAAAATAATTTTATTATGCTATTAATTCTCCAAATTTTTCACTGATCAAGTCCAAATGGTTTGATCTGTGAATATGGGATATGGTAATATTTTCGATAAAAGGTGTATTTCTTACAAACGTATAATTCACGTTTAACTGGGGATTTTATTCTTTAATTTTTATTAGTGCTTCTTTCAGAAAAATCTGGAAGTTCAATCATTCTTTGAAATCAATATTAAATTTCTCATTTTTAAAATTTGTTAAAACGTAATGATCTGAGGGAAATATCTTGCAAAAATCAAATAATAAAATCAGAGAGATTTAATAACCACTAAGGATTATTACTTAAATTTTATTTAAAACGAGGCTCAGCTTTACCTTCAATATATTTCAGCATTTCATGTATTACTGTAGCATAGGACTCAATCTTACCAGACTGATGCTCCATTGTCTCATCTGTAACATTCTCTAAACTATTCTGAATCTTACCACAAATATATTCCAGTTTCGGTCTCAAACATTCAAATACAATATCATTAATAGCTTTCAATTTATAACCATTAAAAAAATGTAATTCATTATTGCTTGTATCAAATTACCAGTCTATTTAAAAGAAAATTATAATGGCATCCTACTATGAAAATATAAATTCTAAATTAATACATAAAAATTTAAACAAATAGCCTTATAATTATCCTAAAAGGGATATGAGAAAGATTCAATTTTAAACAAGTTCTTATTCTCCAAATCTAAGTGATCTTAATGGTTAGTATCGATTACAGGTTATATTATGGTGTTGAAGAACGACAAATTATTGATATGTTTAAATCCATCGGTTATATTCATTTGAGAAGGAAAAAGAAAGCACTAAAAAAAGGTAATAACTGGATTTCTGCTAAAGAATTTATCAGGATAAATGAAAATGGGAGATTTCATATCTTTGTTGAATTTAGCTCTAAAAGTTCGGGCACTGAAGCTTATCCTCAAGTCGATGTTCATGCACATTATGACTATTTTAAGAAGAAAGGAGACAAAGAAGTTCATATTACTCGTAAAAATATCCTAAAGGATTTGGAAGAGATGTATAATATCCATCAAGCTTTAAAAACCCATCATTATGGTCATATGGAATATAAGAGTAAAAATAGTGCTCATGATACTATTAAGAATAGTTATTTGAAATACTTAGTAGCAGAGCTTAAGCATGATTATCAATATGACAAGGATGGAAAATATAAAAAGAAACTAACTGACGGACAAATTACTTTCCAAATAATTGAGCAGCGAAGATATTCCCATATTGTTTGTGTATATGCGATCGGAGAAAAACACGACCTTTTTAAAGATAAGGCTTTAGATGAGTTAAATCGAATCATGGACAAAACTTTTGAAAAAATTAATGATGTTAAGCAAAAATATAAAGAATTGAAACTAAAATTAAAAAAAGAGACTAAAAAATTGGATGAATTAAAAGAAATTCGTAATGGAAAAAATACAAGGACAAAAGAATTAATCTTTCAGCTAAAAAATTTAGAGCAAGAAATTGGGGATCGTGCACTACTTAAAAAAAAGGAAACATTAGGATATAAAAAAAGAAAATTAGAACGTAAATTAATTAAAAATAAAAAGAATGCTAATGACGCCCATGAGAAATATCTCGCTTTTAAAAAAGAAGTCAGAAAGTTAAAAAAGAAAATGAAAAAATATAAAGTCTAATTAAGTAATGACAAGGCTACTCTTTCAAAGAATTTACAACTTCTTTTTCTTTATAGTAGCTAAATTATTTCACTTTGAAGGTTCAATATGCTCCAGCGTGGAGAGATGGCTTAAAGAGTAGTCATGAAACCCGTCCCGCGAAGGTGACCTAATTCCTTCGGCAAGAATATACTGTCCTACACGCGGTAAAAACCCATAAGAGTTAATTTTGGAGGAATTTACTAGCATGGAATAGAGCCCATCCTTATTATGTACCGTAAGCACCATATATCCATAGGTATAACCTCGAGAAATCCGTTTCTCTCCATTGTGAATGGCAGTAATATATCCTCTTATGATGGTTTTTCCTGTCCTACTCATGTTCATGTTCATAATATTGTTTCATTTTCTTAAATCTATCTAATTTATATATTTTTAAATAAAAATTGCACCATTCACTTCCTTATTTAAAGCAAAAATTTGAACTTTTAACTTGAAACTTCAAGGGAAAAACTATATATAGGCGGGTTTCTTTTTGTATCTTGACAAAATAGGAGCACCAAACTCAAGCATCCACAAGTATAATATGTACCATATTAAATTACAAACTGTGACTCCTGCTGCTACCCTGGATTTTTGTCTTTTGGTAGTGTGTGAGAACACACTCTGATTTCGCCCTCCTCCCCCTATTTTGTTTGCGACCTTATTATTAGGTCTTGGTGGCAGGAGTTTTCCCTTTTAAATAAGGAAATTACATAAAATATATAAGTAACAATCTTTACCATTAGAGTATATGAAAACAACAAATAAATAGAATTTAAAAAGACGTGCAAGCTAGATCTTGAAGATTTAATTATTGGAAAAATTAATAATAGAAAACACAATTTCAGAGAAAAAATGGAAGACAAAAAGGAATGGTTATTGTTATTTGTACAAAAATTTAGGGAGATCTTAGATAGTAAAGAAAATCGAGAATATCGAGAATTTTTTCCCGCATTTTGTGATAATCCTTACCTTTCTATTGAACTTCAAGAAATTTACGATAAACAAGGGAAGCATACCAGAAATAAAATAAATCTTTTTTCATCTGAATATGGAGATCAAGTAAAAATTGTAAAACAAAAAGATTCTTTATGGCTTAGCCTTTTAGAAGGGTTTTCCTATGGTTTGAAAAATCTTACTGATTACATGGTTAAAGGCGGTAGCTTGACAAATATTCCAGCTTTTCAAAAATATTACAAGGATAATCAAGAATTATTGGTAAATTTCTCTCTGCAAGGTTTTAGGAATAGTATAGATCTTCCCTTAAACTTCTTAGAAAGTGATGTTACCGATTTCATTATAAAATTAATTGATAAAGAAATTTTTTCAAAATTAAGAGTTCTTACCAACAATCATTTATATCAAAAAGCAATTAATAGAATTTCTCTGTTAAGAATTGATGAAATCAATGAAATAAGCAAATTTTTAGAATCTGACTGGAGTAAATCTGAAGAATCTATTAAATGTAAGAAATTTGCAAGAATTTTCTATATTTTAGGGTTTGAAGTCATTCCTATTGAAAATCTTTTAAATCATAGAAATTTTAAAGACTTAAACATCATATCTCACCCTGAATTAATCGCTTATGATCCAAATTCGAATTATATTCTTTTATTTGAGGAATTAGGCAAATTTGATAAGAAATATCTTTATAAAAAAGATACTGTTCAAAATATCATTGCTAGATTTAATAATTATTTTTACCTAGAAAATAGAAAAATTGATTATCTAATTATCGCTGGTAAAGAAGTATCAATTAACCTCAAGCATTATAATTACCAATATCGTGTTATTCTAAAAGAAACTTTTACTAATTTACTTAAAAAAGTATTCAATGAA
The DNA here is from genome assembly GCA_016839745.1 of Promethearchaeota archaeon. Classification (GTDB taxonomy): domain Archaea; phylum Asgardarchaeota; class Lokiarchaeia; order Sigyniarchaeales; family SOKP01; genus SOKP01. The sequence continues at coordinate 32,741 of JAEOTS010000143.1, read as the reverse complement.
GAATTAAACCAAATAGACATTTCAGAAAATTTTCAAATTAGAATTAAAATTGTAGAACTTATAGATTCCCTTAAAAATCTAAACTTTTCGGATAACATAAATAAAACTCTATAACTTTAATTAAGAAATTATTGAATTCTTAGAAAGTACATCTGATCTATCGCAATTAGGATTAATTTCCAGCAGTCTTCCTTTTTAAGTAAAGAAAAAAAGTGGAATAAGTGGGAAAAGGAAAAAATAAAATGAGCTCCAAAGCAGCAAGTAGGATTCAGTCCCAGACAGACCGAAGTGGAAAGAATCAAGGATTTAAATCACGAGTCCAACGTGCTGCTGCAAAAAATAATTTTTTTTATTTACTCAATTTGTTAATTAAATATTTATAAAAAAAATAATAATTCTGAGAAAGAAGAATCAATATGTTAATATTTCATTTTTATATTCTGGAGCCATCATTTTAATAAATGCTATATCAATAAAATACAAGATTTTACTGATGGAATTTATTTTTTGAATACCTTGAACTGATTTAGAGTCTAATATATTTTCTACTACATTTTCAATTTGAATTTTTTCCTCGGAAGTGGGTAATACTATTTTTTTCATAAGTAATTCTTTTTTGATTTTGATCAGTTCAAAAATCTCGCCCGATGGGATTTTCTGTTTTATCAATTCCGAGAATAATGGTCTCTCTGAAAAATTAATGTAGCTTTCTATTATTAATTTAAATGTTTCATAAAAGCTTTCATAGACAACAATTTTTAATGATTTATATATAAAATGCACATCCGAACCGCTCACAATCTCTCTAAATTCTCCAATCTTTTCTATATTGTAGCGATTATTTATTAGGGTAGGAAAATCTTCTCGATTTATCGTAAAAATGTTTAAATCTCCTTTTATTTCATGCGAAAGGGTCTCGATTGTTGGTAAATCGATATCACCCAAGAACTTTTGAACGTCAATATTTATTTCTTCTTGGCCCAATAATTCTATATCAAAATGAAATCCCTTAGATCGATAAAATTTTTCAAGATTCCGTAATTTTTTGACAAGTGTGCGTTCCTTTTTTATAATATATCTCTGTAATTCTTTTTCTTGTTCATTTCGAGGCATAAAAATAGGGATATCATTTTCCACATTAGATTTTTGACGTTGTAATTCAATTGGTCTCTCTTTAAAGTAAAAACTCATAAGTTTGGAATTTAAATAAGCTAAAATATAGTATATGTTTACTTTTTCCCCATATTTATGAAAAAAATACATATCTGTTGCTGCAACCATATTACTATTCGTAAATCCAAAAATATTTCGATTTCCAACTCTATAATTATAAAATATTTTTGGCTTTTTTCGATAATAGGTATATAATTCACGGCTCTTTCTATCAGGTAGAGTAATACTTGAACTTCTTCGTAAAGTAATCCATTTATTAGGTCTTGAAGGGGTAAATTCATTATATTCCTTTAATTTATTTTCAATAATTTCTTTATATTGCTCAAGATAGTATACCAATACTGGACATGTTATATATTGGCCATCTTTATCAAAATAAATTAATTTACCAACTATTTTAGAGGTATCAAGTCCATGGCGATATACACTTGGAGTTTTATACAAATCAAAAAGCCGATTAGTCTCATTTTCAGAAAGCTCTAGCCAAACATACCCATCCTCATCAATCTCCCCTGCATATTTATTAATTAGCTCTACTTTTTCACTTCTTTTTAATTTTATTGATAATTCTATTTTAAGCAAAAAAGCGTCGTTTCTTTCTTTTAATATATCCGGAGTTAATATAAAGATTTCATCAATTGTTGTTAAAACACCCACACGAAGAACAAAAAAATCCCTTATATAGTTTATTCCTTCTGCTTTATCTGTTAAAATGCCTAAAGGATCATGTTTCTCAATTGTATGAGTGCAGCTTGTAAAAATGGAATCAATTATTTCCCTAATAATTCCTTCTTCAGGATAAAATATATCCCAAGACCTGTTATTAAATAAATCTGAATTTTTTTTAGCAGAATAAAATGCTGTTATGTAATTATTTAAAGGATTATCATTTGCTCCTAATAATGCATTCCATTCAGATTCTCGCAAACAAAGGCATTCCAAATATTCTTGATCATTAATGCAATACCCTCGTTCATATGGGCAGTTGGCTAATTTACATAAATCTTTTAAAGGTCGAGGCTGGATTCTAAAAACCTGAATGTTTTTATCCTCGACATCTTCACCTTTTTTCTGTAATATAAAAATACAGTTTTCTTGTCCTGTTGCGCTCAGGAAAATGGTTAAATTCCTTAAGTCGATTATTTCTCTTAAATAACAATACTTTAAAATAAAATCTTTAAGCGTTTCTACTCCCGTTTTTTCACCTTTATCTATCCAATATCTTGTGGTAATATAACATAATTTCCCGCTTGGTTTCAATTTAAGAATCCCTAAAATAATAAACCAATAAAACAGATCCATTTTGTTATGATAAGTCTGATTGCAGAAAGTAAAGAATGTTCTCATTTCACGAAACAATTCGGGGTTTGTGTCATTGGCTACATAGGGAGGGTTGCCAACAACATAATCAAAATCATTTTTTTGTTGCAGAGTAAGTAATTTTGCTTCTTTTCTTTTAATAACAGCGCTATCGACTAAATTTGTACCTTTAATCTTATCTTCAGGAATACTAAATAATCGTTCTGCAAGTGATTTTGGAATTAAATTAAATGAATTATTAGGAAAAACATGAATAACATTTAATTTTTTATTTTCTTTCATAATCTTTTTTAATTCTTGAGAAATTTGAATGAGAATATTTATTTCTGATATTAAATATGGAAAAAGCATCAATTCAGAACCGAATATATTATTTTCTACTATATTTTTATACTTTAATGAATGTTCTCTCCCATCTTTCCGCGACTGTAATATTCTACTTACAGCATTTAATAGAAATGTTCCCGAACCTGATGCAGGATCTAGTAATGTCTCATCCAGCAGTTTAGTTGGAGAAGGTTTATATCCAACACGATCTAATATAAGATTTACAACATAAGGGGGAGTATAATATTGTCCAAATTTTTTACGATGTTCTAAGTCTAAATAATCCTCATAGATATATCCCAAAATATCATAATTCAGAGTATTGAAATCGTATTTACATACTTGAAACAGAATATCTACTATTAATTCCTCGGAAATAGGTAATAACAGATATGGATTGTCTGGATTGAATAAAAAGTAAATGTTTTGGGATTTATCCAAGGCTCGTCTATACACATCAATTACTTTCTCATTATAATCTTGAATGTATTTTTTAAATCCGCCATTATAAGTATGAGGCGGTTCGATTAATTCGAAATCTTCCCAACATTTAGTTAATAAGATTCTAGCTAGAATAATATAGGACGTTTGGGAAATATACTCCCTTTCAGCCTCATCTGTAGTCTTTAAGTCCATTTGCTTCTTTATTTGACAGATTTTACTCCGAATAAGTCTTGTATCGTCATCTTTATCATTTAAATCAAGAAATCTGGAATCCAAATCATTTGATACTTCTGTAATTAAGGATTTTAACACTTTATTGAAAATTTTTGGCTTAATTGGAATTAGATCAGATTTCTGTGTATTAGCAATAATTTTTATTTTTTGGTCAGTCGTCAGAGGTTTGGCATAAAACTTTGATATAAAATTATTGAAATTAGTTTTTTGATTTTCATAAAAATTTATTAGAGAAAATGATAAATTAGGCACATAGGTTAGACTCCCATCAACAAGCTTATAAACGTTTAATTTATCTAAAGAAAATAAAATGCCAAATTCTCGACTAAATTCAGAAGTCTCAAGATATCTTTGTAATTGATCTTCGGGACTCTCGCCTTTACGTGATTTTTCAGAAAAATCCTTATACCTTGAAGATTTACATTCTAAAATAAAAGTAGGAGTATGAAAATCTGGTTTATTACCCTTCTGCACTTCTTCTATAGTAAGATTATGTTGATTGATATAATTTAGATTTTTTAGAAATGATATGGTGAAAGGTTGGACCACAGTTTCCTCATTGTTAATCCCTTTTTTCTGACACTTATCAATATATTGTCGAAAGGTCTGAGCTTCATGAATTAAATTAGATTGAGATGTAATCAATAACAAAATTTCCCGCTTAATTTTTTGGATATCCATGCTTTCTAATCTATAAATTTTGTCTTTATAGATTATATAAGGATCATCAATTATTTAAAATTTAATCCATTAACCAAAATTTTCTCATAAACTTTACCTAAATTCGAGCTAATCGTATAAGTTAATCCTTGATGGTCTTAAAATCGATATTCATATAGCTAAATTATCTTATTTTTAGAACTTTAAGGATGATTTTTATATAACTTATGTTATTAATATTTTAAGACAAAAATTATATACATAAATGGAAAGGAAAGAGAATATGACCGAAGAAATACGAACCCAAAAATCGCTAGTAGAACAAATATATAACAACATGTTTGATATTTTAGAGGAAAAAGAATTATTTAATAAAGAAGAAATTAGAATCCTTAGAAAAATAGCGTATGATGAGAATTTTAAAAATGAAAATTCAATAATCGAAGCAATTAGATCAAGAGAGGGAGATAGCGCATGAAGTTATTAGAACTTGAAATTCAAAATATCCGTGGTATTAAAAATCTATTTTTAAAACCAAATGGAAAAAATTATGTTATTTACGGACCTAACGGTTCCGGTAAAAGTGCAGTTGTTGATGCAATTGATTTCCTTCTAACCGGACGAATTTCTAGATTAACAGGTGAAGGAACTGGAGAAATCAGCCTAAGAGAACACGGACCGCATATTGATCATCAACCAGATGAGGCGTTTGTAAGAGGAATATTCAAATTAACTGATGTAGAAGACTCAATTGAACTTCAAAGATGTATTGGTTATCCAAGTATATTAGAATGTGATGAAGAAGTGAAAGATTGTATAGAACCCGTAATAGAGCTAGCCAAAAGAGGTCAATATGTGTTAACTAGAAAAGAGATATTAAAATATATCACAGCACCTCCTAATGACAGAGCAGTAGCTATACAAACACTTCTTAATATTCAGGATATTGAAAAAATAAGAAAGAAATTAGTTAAAATTCGAAATAATTTTTATAAAGAGCATAAAGCTGCCAATAAAGTTCTGGAAAAGACTACAGACGCTTTAATTGCAACAATGCAAATAGACACTTTTAATGAAGAGGCTCTTCTTGAATTTATTAATCAAAACCGAGCAGTGTTAGGCGGAATCCGAATATCCAATTTTCATTGGAATGAAATAAGACACGGAATAAAAACACCAATAGAATATTTTGAAGCAAATCAAATTAAATCAATTGAAAAGGATATCCAAAATCTATTAATTATTATATCTAACCAAAATCAACAAAAACTTTCTAAACTAGATAAAGAATTAAGGAGTCTAATTAAAAATATTATAGAAAAACCTGAATTAATTGGAGATCTTGATCGTCTCACTTTAACTGAGCTTGGATTGAAATTAATAGAGGAGCCAGGAAACTGTCCTTTATGCGATACAAAATGGGAAAAAGAATTACTAGAAGAAAAATTAAATCAAAAAATTATAAGCTTTAAAAAAGTGAAAGAAATTGATAATAAAATTGAATATATCTCTAAAAAATTAAAAGAGAATATATACATAACGATTTCGAGTATAGAACGAATTATAAATTTACCTGAACATCCAAAAATAAGAGGCATACTACCAGTTTATAAAAATTGGTATAATAGTCTATTGGAGTTAGCAACTCTTTTAAATGATTCATTATATGAGTATGTTAATTCACAATACACCGAAGATATGATTCGAGTAATGTTAGCCCCTTCCAAAATTTTTAAATCTCTTCAAATTATACAGTCCTATATCCAAGACGATATTCCCATAAGTTCTTCTAAGCAACGTGCGTGGGATAATTTGATTCGAATTGAAGAAAATTTAAAGCTTTATGAAGGAGCAAAAAGGGAATTTTTATGTACAAAAAGTTCTTTCGAAAGAGCAGATTTATTATCGAATAGTTTTCAACAAGCTAAGGATAATATTTTAACTAATCTATATGAAGAAATAAGAGATAAATTTGTTGAGTTATATAAAATCCTTCATAAAATTGATGAAGAAAATTTTACTGCTGAGATTAAGCCCGAAAAAGCAGGATTAAATATAGAAGTGGATTTTTATGGGCATGGAACTCACCCTCCCCATGCTCTACATAGTGAAGGGCATCAAGATTCAATGGGAGTCTGTCTGTATTTAACCTTAGCAGAAAGAGTAAATTTAGATTTAATAGATTTAGTTATTTTAGATGATGTGGTAATGTCTGTTGACATTGATCATCGAAAAAGGATTTGTAATGTCTTAAACGAATGTTTTCCGAATAATCAAATTCTCATAACAACTCATGATAAGACTTGGACGAATCAGCTAAAGTCAGAAAGAGTAGTAAATCCTGAAGACATTATTGAATTTTATAATTGGGATATAAATACGGGACCTCATTGTATAAATTATCAAACAAATATGTGGGCTCCTATAGAAAGAGATTTAGAAAATAATGATATTTCAAGTGCAGCCGCGCGATTACGAAGAGGGTTAGAAGAATTTTTTGGAACCGTATGTAATGAATTATGTGTACCCGTTGTTTATAAATTAAGCGGAAGATATGAGTTAGGAGATTTTCTAATACCTTCTATGAATGAATTTCGTTCCCTTTTAAAGAGAGGTAAAGAAAGCGCAAGATCATGGAATAATGAAAATCTTGTTGAAAAAATAACAGAAATGGACAGTATAAGAAGTCAAGTGTATAATCGAACTTATGTTGAACGATGGACTATCAATTCTAGCGTGCATTATAACAACTGGATGAATCTATCTTCAAATGAATTTCGCCCAGTAGTTGAAGCTTTTCATGATTTGTGCCTTCTATTTTGTTGTAGTAATTGTGGTGGATTAATTTATCTCGCAAAGCAGAACCATAAATCCGTAAGCGTTCGCTGCAATTGTGGTGCAATAAATATTAATCTTGTAAAAAAAGCGGATTAAATCTAATCAAAAAACTTAATCCTAAAGAGATTTAAAAATTTGCAGGACAAAGACCTTTTAATTCTTCAAAAAATTCTTTTTGAAAACTAAGAAAAAATAATTTGAATTATTCTATTATAAGAAAACTAATTTTTGTTTAAATTGATTAGAATATAAGAATTAATAAAATAATTATTAAATGGTTAAAATGGCAGATACGCAAAGGAAGATGTTTTTTGGTCAGAATGTGGGAATGATGCTCCATAATTTATATGAATGTCTTGCCAAGAATATAATTTATTCAAAGTTTACGTGAATTAAGACAAATATAATTTATAAATAATATAAAGTATATTGGTTTGCTCCTGAATTGGTTTGAGGAATAGGTTTCTTTTTATTTTTCTTTTTCCATTCAGGACCTTGCGTAAGATCATATTTTATCCGTAAAATATCCAGCTCTTCTCGAAGAATCTGGTCCACATACACATATAACTCTGACGCATCCACAGCAAAAAACATTTCTTTGATTTTGTAATATGTTTTATACTGACTATAAAAAAGAAGCGTTCCTTTTCTAATACAAGAAGCTTCTGCTCCGTTATATCCATTAAAAATTTTTCTGCACATTTTTCATTGTTATCACCGATGTTTTTGCTGCGTTTTTTCAATGGTTCACTGCCTAAATATAAGTGTTACCTAATCAATGCTGATGATGCTTTATTGTTCCAAAGACCAAACCAAAACCAAAAATTAGCCAAATCGTCATTTGATTGATATATTTCCACGACATGGTTTCCCTGCTCTATGAAATTAACTGCATCCCAGATCCTAACTTTCTCGGTACAAGTCGTCATTAAGATTGACGATGTCTTATTATCAAAACCAAGATCCCCAAGATTTGGATAATAACCCCAGGAGCATGGATCTCCTTCAAGTACTATCCGTGAACCACTAGGATTATAAAATCTTTTATCGTAAAAAATTGCACTGTGAATTGGATCTGAGAAATATGGATTATCTCTAAGTTCTTCAATCTTTTCAATTTCATTAGCTTTCAAGTTATTTTCCTTCAAAAATTTTTCAAACTTTTCTGTTGCTTCTTTTACTTTTTTCTTGATCCTCTCTCTTTCTTCAGGTGAAGGACCACGTCTTGCTTTTTCCAACATTTTCTGTTCACGTTCATAATTTTTGTGAAGTTTATTCTCTATAAGCCATTCTTTATAGTTCTTTTCATTAGAAAAACCATATACAGCACCCTCTTTATACGCATCGGGAGGAACTACTAAAATGGGAATCATTTTTCCCTTTTTTTCTCGAAACTCGTCTATTGTTCGTTTCTTCCTTCTTCCCTCAACAAATTTATTATCATCAGTTAAAGTATATTCTTTTCCATCTACTATTAAAGTTGAGATTTTTTTCTTCATAAATTTCACCTCGTTTATGTTAAAATTAAATAACAAGTAAATGGAGGACAAAATAATATATAAAGATTTCGACTTAAATGTCAAATTCCGCTCCAGTATAGTAATCGTACCATTTATTATCATTCTCTTGATCAATAAAACAGGCAATTACTCGTCTTCCATCCAACCAATCGTTATAATACCTCGTATTGATTACGATAGATGTGTCACTATTGGTGAATTAAAAACAGAATTCAAAGAATTACAGGTGTATGGCTATTAAAAAGCGAAAAATGGTTATGGTGCTAATTATGATAAGTGGGCTTCTGATCATGATCTCACCTTGTGAGATTATGCCAGGTGAAGAATTCGATTCCCAACCTTTCGAAGATGTAACCCCAAATAGACTTTGCACTAGCAGTCATGAATATATCTGTAAGGTACTCACCTTTACTAAAGCACAAAATAGCTACACATTCCAGTTTCAATTACTTAAAGCTTATATGCATTCTATCTTTGTGCAGGTGGTAACCCCTCATAGTTGTTATATGAACATTACCGTATGGGATAGTAGTAATCGCAAATTTCAAATATTCTGCACCAATATCTCGCAACAAGATGGCGAATTTTCTACTCCGTTTGGGACTGCCGTTGAGGGAAATCACACTTTTCTATTTAAAGCTACTGTGGAACAAAACCTTAACATTAAAATAAAAATAGTACGAGAAGATATTAAGTGTTTATATGATAAGATTCCTCAAAATGAGCATGGGCGCATTATATTTTATGAAGTATCCTGTTTTTCAGACGGGTATTTTATGCCTCATAAAGTTTCTCTTCGAACCGACAGAAGCTATAAATTTTATATTGGCAGAGTCTCTTCCATATGTATTAAACTAAACAGTAAAGGGGGAGTTGTTTATAACGTGAGCGATCCTAATAACATTCCATTTGCCATATATGAGAACGATACATTAGCCTCTGTGGCAGGAGTAAATGTGTTCAGCTTTGGCACTGCGATGGCGGGTGAGTATACGATTAAAATTTGGATTTATTGCGAAGTGACTTGGATGAATGTTGCCTATGCGGTGGTGGATGATGGACCAATCTGCAACCCTCCGCCAGATGATACTAATCAAACAATTGCATCAGATAATTTCTCAATCCCGTTTGATTTAGGCTTATATACAGTGATCGGAGCGGGAGTAATTGCGGGAGCCTTAGTAATAGCGGTGATTCATTTTCGGAAAAAAAATGATCTAGGCTTGAAAATTAAGGAAAAATAGCTTTTTTTGCTTCTTTATTCTTTTATCTAAAATTGACTTGTTCTAACTAAAAATTCATATTTACTCAGATTTTATTTGATTTTTTTAAATTACATTTTTTACAAAGTAATTGTAGATTTTTAATATCATTTGATCCCCCAAGACTGAAAGGTATTATATGATCGACGTGTAAATCGTTTTCAGAACCGCATTTTGCACATTTTCCATTAAAAATTCGCCACACCTCTCCAACTATATGCGTTGGAATATATCTCGATTTTTGGTGTCTCTCTTTTCTTTCAATTTCTTTTTTATACCATTCAACAATCCAACCACATAGATCACATTTTATAAAATTAGTAAGTTTTCCTCCGCAATTAGGGCACTTTTCATCTTTTTTAACAGAATAATATCCTGCTTTCTCTAATGAAGTTTTTCCTGATTCAGCAAGAGTCTTTTTTACTCTTTCTAGATATCTTTTAAAGTATTTATCTCCCATAATTTTTCTACTCGGGCTTTTAACAAATTGCTTTTTTTATTCTTTTTTTTAATTAAATTGAATTTGACTTTTTTTTATTACATTTCTCGCATAATAGTTGAATATTTCTTGCAGTATTTGATCCTCCTTTTGAAAATGGAATTATGTGGTCAAATTCTAATCTCTCTTTTGATCCACACTCAACGCAACGACCCCGATCCCGCCTCCAAACTTCACGTTGTACATGTTTGGGAATTACTCGGTTTCTTTTTTCTTTTTTTTCTTTTTGTTTTAGTTCTTCTCTTGCTTTTTTTAATGATTCCGAAATCCATCCGCAAAATTTACATTCTCTTAATGGATATTCTATTTCAGTATTACAATTTGGACATAATTTAGCCCATAATTTTCGTTTAAACTCTCTTTCTCGTTCTTCTTCTCTTTTTCTTCGATCCATTTCCATTATTAGTTTCATGCCACTATAGTTTCCCCATTTATCTTCGATAGGTTGTTTCGTAGATTTTGTTTTTTTCTGTCTTAGTTTAGGAGTTTTATTGTAAACACAAATAATAATATAAACTAATATTCCAGATCCTAATATAATAGCTCCGCCTTTACTCGCATTAAAATATTGCTCAGCTAACCAGTAGTTCGGTTCCATATATCCTCCATAAGGATTTTCAGCAACATATCCTAAAATAAAAGTTCCTCCAATGAATATCAAAAAGAACAATAAAAAGAAAAAAAAGAAACAATGAATTCTTAATTTTTCGTCCATTTTTATTCAGCCCCAAACCAATTGTATGATTTTTGCAAATAAATAAAAAAAGGAAGGTTATTTATATTCATCCATTTTTGTCTATTTTAATTATTAATTCGTTTATCTACACACTTGGAAAAAAAAGCCTATATGGATAAAAATCCAGATGTTTTAAACAAAAAAATAAGAAAAAAACAAGTAATTAGGCTTGTAAAATCGCTCGCGCATTTTCCTGCCATTCCAATACTTTTTTTAAGGACACGCCACTTATTTTCGATGCCAAGTCCTCAGGATCGGACTCAATTAACTGAGAAATATTTGATACTCCATAATTTCTTAGGTTTTCAGCAGTACCTTTCCCAATGCCCTTTACAGTGATAAGATCAGTCTCATCTGATTCTGTTGGCTCAACATTAGGCTCATCCTCTATTTCTTCTTGGTTTGTGCTTGATTCCTCGTATAAAGTCTCTATTTCAAAGTCCATTTCCTTTTTCGCAGGCATTTCCACCTGATCAGAATCCGCAATTCCTGCACTCGTAATAAAGAATTCACATTCTTCGGGCGGTAAATCTGGTGCATCTACAATGATGGCTCTTCTCTTTAATGAATTATTAGAGGAAAATCCCTTAGTCTTAAACATCACACGGAAGTGACAGCCGTGAGCAACAATATTTCCCCCTATTGCATCATCGGCAGAAAACATTCCTACCATCTTAGTTGCAACTTGATTAGTCAATAGTATCGCACAGTTGTATCTTTCTGCGGTTCTGGAGAGTGCATGGATCATGTTATTAAGTACGTTTTGCCGTCTGGCTAGCATACCTATCCCTACGTATTCATTTCGCAATAAGGCCATCAAACTATCTACCACAATTAACCGTACTCCACGTGTTTTGCACAGCGCTTCAGCCTTAGCAATCATTTGTTGTTGATGATCGGAACTATAAATCCTGGCATGATGAATTTTTGATAAAACTTTTTTAGGATCCAGTCCAAACCGTTTGGCGATCCGTTTTATCTTTTCTTTGGCAAAAGTATTTTCTGAGTCAACATATGCCACAACTCCATTAAGTCCCCCCTTTTTTGGTGGAAGTTGAATAGTTACCGCAATAGTATGAGCAAGGTTTGTTTTTCCAGATTTAAATGGTCCAAATACTTCGGTTAATTTTCCGGTAGCAATACCTCCTCCAAGGATGCGATCCAACTCAGCAGAGCCAGTGGTGATATACTCGGTGTTTTCATTAATTTCTTCCGCTATAGTAAACTCGGTCATACCTAAAGCGTTTCGGGCGTTCCAAATTAATTTTTTGGCTGTCTTACCACCTAATCCATCTATTTCAGATACGACACCATGCGGGGACATGGCTAGTGCTTCAGCCGTACTGATTCCGCTTTCTTGCAACAACTTAATTTGACGAGCATTAATTCCCTTCACTAAATTTAGGTCAGCTATTTTTAGTATCAACTCCTATTTATAATTTAGATTACTTACCTAAAAATTATCAATATATATAAAGAAAAAAATAAAGAAAAGAAAATGATACTTATTTAAGAAACTTTTTCAACTTGTTATTATACTCTGTAGGACTTATACCGTGTATGAGAGCTTGATGCATGACTTTTTGATGCACTTCATCAATGCTGATAGTTTTGTTATCTTCTTTCATCTTCTCACCAACCAATAAGAGGCTAATTGCCAGATGTTCAATAGAAAAGGGTTTATCCCCTTCCTTTCCAAAATATCCTCCATACAGGAAAAATAGGTTTAATATCATTTCAATATCGTCAGGTGGAAACATATCCGCACAATTTTTACACACAACCCCGTGGAGCATTTTTGATTGGTATACACCCTGTAGACTTTTTATGTCGCGATTACAGATCGCACATTGAATCCGCCTTGACAATACCCCGCTAGAAGTAAATATCATAAATATGATTAAAGCGAATCTATTTAAAGGAAAATAATAGAATAGTTTGTCAAATTTATGCTTTAAATATAATTAAGAAACTTGCATCCATTGAAACCCATCACTTTGAATCACTGATGAAAAACATGAGATTCTTCAATGCTTAAATTGCGGAGCTGAGAATCATTTACTAAAATAATTAATAAAACAAATAAATTTTAAAATTTAATCCTTTTTTCTTCCAGATATTAATAAAATCAGTCCAGCAATAGACAGAAAACCGCCTATGAAAAATAAAACGGCTGCTAACACTCGAAAGATATCCCACCATGATTGATGTGGAAGTACATAAGTGACGAAGTAGTAGGCTCCCCCAATTATAACAACTATTCCAATTATGAGTATAATTATTCCAGCAATTTGCTTTACCTCCATTTTTAAACTTATCTTGATAATGCTAAATCATTATTGAGAAAATAGATGAGTATTTATTTAACATTTTTGTTTTTTCTAATGACCAAATGTTAAGATTTGCCTCCATTGAAACCCATCACTTTGAATTTGATAGCCTACCCGCTTATGATAGTCTAGATAAGTAAGATTAAGGATTTTAAATGGGGCAGTAACATCTTTTTCCAAAAAAATATCTACTGTTTCAATCCTACTATATAGCTTATGGAAAAAAGGTACAATTTTTCCTAGTGCGGGATTGTAAGATACTTCATGAATTAAAATAAGAATGAAATCTTCTTTTTGACAAAACATAATCAATGGAAGTAGTTGTTCTTCATAAAAATGATTTAAAAGGCGAGAAGGAAATAATCTTGCCTATGGCAGAACACCTTAGTCAAAAGCTAAACGCTCCGTATTTCGAGACCTCTGCTCTCACAGGTGAAAATGTGAAAAACGCGTTCCATAAGATAGCAGAATTAGTATATAGAGCAAAAAAATTGGGTGACTTCGCGGACGAAGAACTTTTAATCGTCAGAAATCACGAAGAAACCTCTAATGACAATGATGGATTGGAAAAACCGTTAGATTGGAAAAGTAAATTGGTTTTACTAAAAGAAATACAACCCTCCTCCTCTGTAAGTGACTCTACGGAGATAGAAAATGATACGACTCATGACGGCACATCTTTAAAGAGAAGACCTTTGAGCCCACCTTTAGAAATGGATAAGAGAGAAAAAAGAGTGTTAGAAACTACTTTTAGATACTTTAAAGGATCAAAACTGGAAAAATCTCAAACTGAGCTATTGAGCGCAATAGAAACAAGGGATCTCGTAGTTATAACGAGTAAATATAAATTCCAAACAGTTCTGGCGTTCTTTTTTGGAGTTTTCTTCATATACCTTTTTTGGTTTCTCGCATTTTTTTTGCTACCCACCATAGATGACGAGAGAGCATATGGACTAGGATTAACAGCTTCTGGAGTGAGGATAGTAGTCTCTTTATTAATTATTTTAGTCATTGGAATTGGTGGTAAGTTGATAACATTCGCAATCTATTTAAAATACTACTTTATTGTATTAGACTCTCAAGGAATTTACTACAAAAAAATTGGAAAACCAAGATTTATATCCTGGGCTGATATAGCTTGGATAAAGGGTTATATGAGGCATGTTAGAGGAAATCCAACCGAGAGGGCCGTTAAAATCCACCTGAAATCTCAGAAAGAAGTGCGATTTAACTCAAGTAATTATCTTTTTAAACGTAAGTTTTTCGACTTTGATGATGTCTTTAAGTCATTTAAATTTAGACGGTGTCACTTCTTCTCAATTAATAATAACATCTTTGGAGCGAATTCTTTATTTTTTTAATCCCTCAAAAGATAAATTATCATATTCACCTAAATAAACACTCACTGATGTGAGTAAGTTTGGTAGTACCTGCCAAAAGAATTAGGTAGTAAAAATACTCAGTAATAGGAATAATCAACTACTACAACTTTGGGAAATTTTTGATTTAACCCCTTTAGCCAATCTTGAAAATAGCTTTTAGGAACCTTGATATCGAATAATAGTAGTAAAAAATTTAAAATCTTGTAATTTAGCTGAATTTAGAAAAACATAGGTTTAAATAAATTTTTTAATTTAAACTTAACCTTAATTTTATGTACAGACGGTGATCCGAGTTTTCCTCGACTTTGATCATAAGGGGGTGATCGATGAAATGGAATTTTTGCTCATTTCTACAAAAGTGTAAAACTCTAATTTGTAGGTAGAGTAAGTCTACTACTATTTTTCATCTCAGAGGATAAGATTTAAAAAGCACACTCCCCCCCAAATATTTCTTAAAACTAATTGGAAAATTTATACAATTTTAGAGAGAAAAGACTCTCGACACCTTTAGCTCAATTTTTATTACCTATTTGCTGATTTCTTATCTCTTATATACCAAATAAGCTTTTGCACAAATATATAAAAAAGTAAGTATATAAAGGTTCAACAGATAGCCGTAATATTTAAAAAAGAAAAAATCATAATTATTAACTGACAAAAACATCATAAATGTTCATGGGTTAATATAGTGTCATATTTATATTTTATAATTTTCAGTTTGTTTTTTTACTTTGAGTTTTGGTCTTACATAATTTTTTCTTTAAATAAAATTGAAAGAAAGAAGATATCACAGTTCTTCAATTATTATTCACTTAGAAGAACATTTTTTTAAAAAATCAATTAAAAATTGTATAAAATCACAAATAATAAGATAATCTAAATAAAAAATGAATAAATATAGCATAAAGCGTCTGGATTCCAAATGTAAAAGTTGGTTATCCAGAACGAAAAAAAGGAAAATAAAATATAGCATTGCTGCAGCAATACTTTTTATTATCGCAATATCGACGATTCATAGTACACCGCTTACTTCAATAAAGTTTGAAATAAAAAACTTCTCAATTGAAGGGGAACATGAAGAATTTCGTACTAATACTCCCATTAGATTTCATTGGGATATTACAGGAGTCCCACAGAGAGCATTATTAGTTCTTGGGGATGGCCATGTTATTAACATTGAAGATAAAAGTGGAAACAATAATGGATGGTGGTCAGGTGAGCTTTTACATTCTTATGTATTACAAGGACGTTATACTCCAATATTAAAAGTCTGGAACTCTAGGGGTCGCCCATATACTAAAGCATTAGTTATTGTAATACAAAATAACCCTCCTTTATTTAATATTGCCATCGATGGAAAAATAAGTTCAAATAATAATAGATTAAAAACTGCTGCGTTTGATTATGAAGCATATGAAGATGAAGAAATTTTAATATCTGTGGAAGGTTGTAGTGCACCTAATCATAGTCTAACCTACATATTCAGCTTTGCTGATGCAGAAATAAAAACTACTGAAAATTTTACGATTCATTCATGGAAGAATGCTGGAACTTATCCAGTAACTATAACTGTTATAGGTTCTACTAATGAGCTAAGTAAAGAAACCGTATATATTAGAATTAAAAATAAACCTCCTATTGCTTCGTTTTCAATCGAAAATGAGGATCATATTGCAATTGGCTCAGAAATCAAATTTAGCGCAGATTCAAGCATAGATACTCCCTCAGACCTAAATTCTTTGCGATATGTATGGGATTGGGGAGATAATTCATTTAATTGGGGTAAATATGCTACCCATACATACTTTAATTCAGGTATTTATAATATATCTCTAACAGTAAAAGATGACGATGGCGCTATAAGCTCATTTTCGAGAATGATTGAGTTAAATAATACCTTACCCCACATTGATTTTATTGATTCTAATATAACCCATATAATTAATGAGGGTGAGCCATATTTATTCACGGCGAAAGCCACAGATGATAGCATTGATATAGTTCAGCTATTATATTACTGGAATTTTGATTCTACTAATTTTGATCCATTAGCTCTTGGTGGATTTGAGCAGGGTGGATATTTGAATAGACATGTTTTTACCGATGATTATAAAGGCCATATTTCCGTAGTAGCTTTAGATCCTTCTGGAGAATATAGTGTTGCTACTACTAATGTAGAAGTCTTAAATGTCGCTCCTCAGGTGAGTATATATGAGGCAAAAATCCTAGCGAATGTAACATTTCAAGTATTTAGAAATGATTCTTCTGTGCCTGCAGCTTTCATTTTCCAAATGGTAGGCAATAATAAATCAATAACTAAGACAACACTAGATTTTATTAATTCAACAGAAAGCATGGTAGAAATAGCTGATCTACCATTCGGTTTCTCTTTGTTGAAAGATTGGGAAATTATAGTTAATTCAACCGAAATGCTTACGAATAATTCGTGGTTTCAAGTATTTACCAGATTGGCTTTTGTTAATGGACAAGAATTAATTTTAGAAAGTCCACGGCTATTTGGTGGCGATTATGGATATTGGCAGGATAGTATATCCTCTTACTTTTACAATTTTGAAGATTTCTCTTTTTCTTATCCAATTACCTTCAATACCCAACTCTATGACCCTTCAAGTGATGATGTGCAATATTCTTTACAATATATTGAAAATAAATTGCTTGAAATTACCTGTACAAACGCTCTTCCTATAACCAGCGCATTTATAATCGATGATATTGAATATAATATGAATATATTTGAGCAAGATTTAATCCAATTTGCTAATATAACAGCAGAAAAGCTGGTCTATTCAGAACTATTTGAGAAGAATTCATTTCCTTTTAAAAAAGAATTAACCCATGAGATCTATCCTTTAATTGACATTTCTGAAATTCTAGAGAATGTACTAAAATTAAAAAAATTTGATATTATTCGTTGTCTTAACTCTAATAACTATTTAGAGGCAGAAATTATAGATGATGATTTAGGACAAAATGAACTAAGCGTTTCTTTTAATACTACAAAAGAAATTGAGTTTTCCGGTTTAATACCAAGAATTAATTCTTCCATTGATTTAGGTTCTGAACCGGTAGCTTATGGTTATATCAAATCTTTTTTACCTACGGCGTATGAAGGAGAACGGGTTAAATTAATATCACGTGTGGATAAGAACCTCAATGGATTAAACTTTATGTGGGATTTTGGTGATGGATATTTAGCGTATACTCAGCATACACAACATGCCTGGCAACACACAGGAGTATATAACATTACACTTACTATCGCAGATGCATTTGGCAATATCCATAGGGATATAAAAAATATTACTATCCTTTCAAAAGCTCCCGAAATACTTGGACCATTTGCTTTTCAAGGACTAGAGGGGCAAGCATTAACCCTTGATATGGAAATTTATGATAGTGAATCTGATGAGCCATTCTTAAAGTATTTCTGGTATGATGAAGCAAATGTAGTACTTTCTACAGAAAAGTGTCCAACGATGGTTTTAAATGATGGTGAATATATTTACACTTTAGTTGTTGAAGATCCTTCTGGTCATATTTCTACCAAACAAATTAAAATTGTGATTCATCCCCTCTCTCCAGAAGTGCTCGTATCAAGTTATATGTACTATGGAGTTGCTGGAGAGATTGGCTCTAGTAATGATAATGGAATAATAATATTGCGAGCATACGGAACTGATTCAGTATTCGACAATGATGAGTTAATATATCACTGGAAAATAAGGGATGGAACTAGAATTCTTAATTGGTATGATTATGATCCAGGTTCTTGTTCTGAAGTGTTTTTTAAATGTAAGAGAACTACTGTATATCTTGGAGAGGTTCATGTGATTGACCCCGAAGGAAATGAAAAGATGGCTGTGTTCGAAATCCACTCAACTGTAGATTCCTCTTTAGATGGAATAACAGATGAAGCAGAATTAATGTTTAAAATATCGGGCAATTCAACCAGTGATGCTGATGGTGATGGTCTCTCAGATAATTATGAGCAAACAGTATCTAACACCAGCTATTTAGACCCTGATACTGATGGTGATGGGCTGTGGGATGGATATAATGTCAATGTAACTAAAGGAGAGCTGTCAATGAATACAGATGCATTAGATTGGGATTCTGATAATGACTTTCTATCTGATGGGACAGAGATTTACGGTTGGAATATAACAGTGGTATACTTTGAAAACTCTTCTACCTTTCACATTGACAGTGACGCTCTCTCGAATGATACTGATAGTGATGGTTTGCCAGATTATGATGAATATTATAAAGGGTGTCATCCCAGACAATCGGATACTGATAATGATGATCTTTCTGATGATATAGATCCCTTTGTGTCAAAATGGGATGGGGATGAAGATTTACTCAGCGACTATGACGAAATACAGATTGGAACAAATTATAATAATACAGACACGGATTCTGATGGTTTAAAAGATGGTGAAGAGGTTTTTGGATGGGGAATTGGTTTTTATACGAATCCGCTTGACGCAGATTCCGATCATGATTTTGTAAGCGACTCTGCAGAAATTAAACACTATTTTTATAATTTAAAAGATGAAGGCTTTGATGATCTCGATAAAAAGGTAAACTTGACGAACCCTGTTACTCTTCATTTTCCCCATAATTTTGAGCAAGCAAGCGCCGCTCAAATTAGTTTTGGAATTTCCTTTGGGGAATTTGGCGAATTTAATTCTACTAGCTCTTATGGGGTAGCTAATGAAAGTGTGTATGATATTTCGATTATCATCACGAAGAAAGATGATGGCATTGTCCTTGCAAACTTCACTACGAACTCAACGAGATATTTTTCCCAAGTTATTGACATCACAGATATTATGAACGATGAAGAACTCGATTATAACTACCATGGCGATTATGAGATTGCAATCGGGTATCCTTTGAATGCAACAACCCCAGGTGATTATTATGGTACATATTTCGGTCCAAATTTCGAATTCCCAGAAACTGATGATTGGATAAATTGTACCGGGGCAGGTTGTCATCTTCATGAACTGGCTTGGGCAAACGGTCATACTGATGTCTTGATTTTAAATGATACGGATCGATCGCAAAATGCATACATGCAATATGACGATGGGCAATATAAAGGACATGGTACGGTATTATTCTATTTTATGATAACAGGGCATTTATCATCCTATGGCCCAACTTACATTTTTAGCGCAAATCGAAAAATTTATCCTTACGGCGCGTTTTACTTTACTCTTGATAATGGGAAATGGAAATGTAGGGATGGGAATGATTGGATTGTTGCACCTAACATCCCAGATCCGGAATTAGATCAGTGGTATGCCATCCAGATTGATTGGTGTCGAGATTCTACTGCATGGAAGGGGCTTGGCAATAAAAAATGGCAAATTACAATCGATGGGGTATGTTCTGGGACTTTAGATTATAATAAATTTAATAATATCGATCCAAACTATTTCAGGTTCTTTACAACAGGTACCGATAGTGCGGATTATGCAATCTACTATGATGCGTTAAGTTTTAGCTGGGATGAGGGATATAACGAAGGGAAATTTCTAGCATCTGGAGTTGCGTACAAATATATCGAAGAGGGGACATATCTTGCCACCTACAGTTTTGATAATGACTACAACGATGCAGTTCCTTCTGGGTGGACAGATAGTTCTGGTGATGGATGCTTCGCTAAGGTAATTCAAAACTCGGCTAATCATGAAAAGGTTCTTCATTTACACGATGATTCTCAATCTAATATTTTCATAATAGAAAATGAATTTGATTCTACCCGAGAGAGCGGAACAGTGGAAATGTGGGTGAGAGGGACTTTTGATGATTTTAAAAGTCACTATATTACCCTTGTAGATGATGCGGGTCAAAACGGAGTCTTTTTAAGAATTTATGGAGGAAAATTAGAGTACAAAAAACCTGATCACACATTTGGATATATCTGCTTAGTAGATAGTGAAACTTGGTATCATGTCCGCCTAGATTTTGAATGTGGAAACGGACAGTATTTGGGACTCGCAGCTGATAAATTTTATTGTTGGGTCGATGGTACAAAGAAAGGTCCATATTCATTTAACACAGCTCTAAATAGCGTTAATCGCTCAAAATTTAGTTCTTATAGTTATCACACTGGAGTTGATATATATGTTGATGCTGTTGGATATTCATGGGATCCTCAGTATACCATTGGAGACAATAAATATGATATTTCCACAGCATCATGCTATTTAGAATATTTTGAGCTTGACTTCTGCCGTTATTTAAATCCTAATTGCGCTGATACTGATGGCGATGGCATCATGGATGGAGTTGAAATGGGCATTTTGGTTAGAGGAAATGATACAATTGATTTCAGAGATGCATACATGCCTTACTATGATAATATCACTGAATTAAGCTATTATAACCTAACTATTAATCAGTGTGGAGATTATGAAGGTACTTATTCATTTGAATATGATGAGAATGGAGCTGTCCCGAGTGGGTGGAATATGGATGCTGATACAAGTTGTAATGCAACTGTAATTGAAGCGCTTGAAGATCATCATAAAGTATTGAGCCTAAGTGATTATAGTAATTCGGGAACTATGGAGCTAATGGATACATTTAATACAACTATGGGGGTCGTTGAATTCTGGATTGCTTCTGATGATGTGTCGAAACCAAACTATATTTACCTCTATGAAGATGCTATCCGAAAAATGGCAATAGCAATTCAATCCAGTAAATTTCAATATTATTCAGGAAGTTCATGGATAGATGTGGGTAAAACTGCTCAAGATGATTTGTGGTATCATGTAAAACTTGAGTTTAATTGCTCTACAGATAAATGGAATATATATATTGATAAAGAACAGCTCAAATCAAATCTGTCCTTTGAATCTACGGCAGAATATATTTCTAATATAACGTTATTAACTTCCAACAGTTATTATGGATATTGTGGTTATTATGATGCTATTGGCTATTCATGGCACTGGAACTATGAGATTGGAGATAATTTGCATGATACAAATGGAGTTTCTATTTTTGAATCGGAAAATTATTTCGGTACATATTTCGGTCCAGATTTCGAATTCCCAGAAACTAATGATTGGATAAACAGCACTGGGACAGGTTGCCACCTTCATGAACTGAATTGCGCAAATGGTCATACT
The DNA here is from genome assembly GCA_016839745.1 of Promethearchaeota archaeon. Taxonomy (GTDB): domain Archaea; phylum Asgardarchaeota; class Lokiarchaeia; order Sigyniarchaeales; family SOKP01; genus SOKP01. The sequence goes on along the minus strand of JAEOTS010000143.1, from coordinate 10,844 downwards.
GATGTCTTGATTTTAAATGATACGGATCGATCGCAAAATGCATACATGCAATATGACGATGGGCAATATAAAGGACATGGCACGGTGTTATTCTATTTTATGATAACAGGGCACTTATCATCTTATGGCGCAACTTATATTTTTGATGGATGTCGAAAAGTCTATCCTTACGGAGCGTTTTACTTTACTCTTGATAACGGAAAATGGAAATGTAAAGATGGGAATGATTGGATTGTTGTACCAAATATCCCAGATCCGGAATTGGATCAGTGGTATGCCGTCCAGATTGATTGGTGCCGAGATTCTACTGCATGGAAAGGGCTTGGCAATAAAAAATATCGTATTACAGTTGATGGGGTGAGTTCTGGAGCACTAGATTATAATAAATTCAATAATATCGATCCAAACTATTTCAGGTTCTTTACAACAGGTACCGATAGTGCGGATTATGCAATCTACTATGATGCGTTAAGTTTCAGTTGGGATGCAGGATATTGTGAGAGTAAGTGTCTAACACAAGAGTGGCAAATAAACGGTACTATTCAAACTGATGATTATTATTTGGAAATCCCTCAAACTGGAAAGGTATACGATGCAGAACTATATTTGGAATTAAAGTCAAATGAAACGTTAAACGGGCAGGGAGCGGTAATAATCCAAGTTCTTAAAGAAGAAATAAACTGTACTATAGATGATGTTCAGATTTTTGAATATATAAGTGAGTTAAATGCATCTGAGCAATTTACTTACCAGAAATCGATCAATTTAACTAATATTGTTAACGATGAATTAATAACCGAAATATATGGAACTTATGTATTAAAAATTGGCATTTATGATACGATTCTTACCGATATCTTTAACTTGACACGATTTGAAATCGTAACGGATACTTATATTCAAGCAGGATTTCAAGACAAAATAGCTTGGACGACAGATCCAGCTGAGAATGATACTGATGGGGATGGATGGAGTGATTATTATGAGATTTTTACCAGTGAGACAAGCCCTTTAAGTAAAGATAGTGATGGAGATGATGCGTGGGATTCTAATGATAGAGATCCATTAGGTGATGTAATGCTAGAAATCTATCCTTATTTTGGAGCGTACCGAAATTTACATATATTTGAACCTCGACATGCGGTACTCCAAATTGTTATGCAGTTTGCTTTTGGTGAAAATGATTATTACTTTAACACTCCTAGTACTTGGTCGTATTTAGAACCAAATATTTATGGTAAATATCAGGCAGCTTACTTTGATGAGCATTATTATGTAAATATTGATGATGATATTACACGGCAGGGAGATAATGTTACTATGAATTTACAACTCTGGCTTATATGCAATGATATAGGACTGTGGGATACATGTGATCTTAGCAAGGATGTTAATTATACAATTACGGATCCTGATGATCCATATGAAACACTCCATGCTGAGAAAATTGGATTTTTTGGCTTTACAAACGAATTAGATGTGAAGGTTAAAACTGTAGTTGTTGAGCGTGCCAACACTCTTGCCATTTATGGTGTAAATGATACATTTACAGGACATTATCAGGACATTAATCAACGGTATTCCTTGATTCAATTGCATATACCTGATGAAAATCATTTCCCTGGATCTAATAGCTTTATAAATGAGCAAATTGGGAATCGCAGTACCGATGTAAATTTTGTAGACTCAGATACATCTACCGGTGATTGTTATGTGGAAATTGTTGAAGATGTCGGGGACCATAATCGTATCTTAAAAATTCATCACGTACTAAGTGAAAATGTTCATATTTACCATGATTTAGATTCAGATCAATCTTATGGCACAATTGAGTGGTGGTGGCGTGGTGGTGTGGGTTTAGCCCTCGGGAGTATTTTATATTTTGATCTCAGAAGAGATGATACTGATATGATTCGGTTATATATGACTGAGGGAAAGATTAAGTATAATGATGGCACGACACATGATATTATGAGCATAAATGCAAATACTTGGTATAGAATGCGAGTTGATTTTGAAAGTACCACTGGAAACTATAAAGGATTGTCCCAATATCGTTTCGATCTCTATGTAGACGGAGTATTAAAAGTTAACGATGGTCAATTTGCAAATAATGAAGGTCATATTAATCGAATTGGTATTGATTCGGGAGGGATTGTTGGATTTGACGCGTTTTTTGATGCATTTGGCTTTTCATGGGATTCTGAGTATAACCTTGGTGATAATGCTGAAGCTATGGGTGACTGTGATGGCACTCCGTTTGAGCTTGGAGTTAATGTTATAGTGATTCCAACCGAACTCTTTACTCATACGCTCTTAAACGAGTATGTAGAAACTGAATGCCTTAATGAAACAGTGTTATATAGTGCTAGAGATAATATGTTTGAGTTTACTGCTAATGATCGAGATGATTCCGTTCAGGAGGGAAATGCAGATGTGGATTATGTCTTTATTCGCTTTGATATTACTCCTGAGCAGGCTATGGAAGTGTTAAATTTAATACTTATTGGCATTATCAATGAAACCCTAAATGAAAATAATAATACTATTGCAATTAATGGTACAATTCATGCTTATGTATCGACTAAACTTAATGGAACCTTAGCTACTCAGATGAATCTACCCTATTCCGTATTGAGCTATGTTCCTTGGTTTAATAACTATTCTAACTCTCCCTTTGGTCCACAGCCTAATCCCGAAGTTGGTTGGGATTCAATTCTATGGGCAATTCTATGGTGCATTCCAGGAGTAAATATTGTGCTATACGTAATGATGGCAATATGTCCCGGCATATTTATGATAAATCTGCTTGATTTTTTGGCAGAGATCTTCATGAATCTCTTATCCTTCCTTGCGTACTTATTATGGGTTATCGTGAGATGTGCTTTATTCATATTTTTCTTTATACTATTAGCTTTGGAACTTCTAACAATTAGCGTTGTCGTCTTAAGCATTGGAGTCGCACTATTATTCATCAGTATTTTTGAGGAGATTGAGACTTCTTTTGGATTAAATTGGGCAATTACATACGGCTCGGCTTTTAGAGCAGGTTACTTTTATTTAAAGACTTCAAGTACTAACTTTCAACAAGAATTTTGGATTGAATGGGTATACTGGGAATTTTTAGATCTTTATATACCATGGGTTAGTGATAAAACAATTTATGGAAATTCTACAGTTTATATGAGTCAAAATGGTGTATTAGACTCTGATAATAAGTTAACTACACTAGGTGATTCCACAAATAATCCGATCCCTCTAGAACCAGCATCTGATAATGTTGCACCAACCTTGCATTGTGAATATGTAGATTTAGGGAATGATAAGTATGATTTTAGGACAAACTATTATGATCCAAACTTTGAGGGACCAGATGATACCTACGGTGTAAAGCTACACTTAATCAAGCCAGATGGAAGCCAACTTGATTCCTTTGATATGAGTTTAGATGGTGGAGCAGATTTCACATCCGTAAATGGAGCTATTTATAATAAAACTGTCGACTTATCTGGATATAACGACGGTCTGTGGCATTTCTACTTCTCTACAAAGGATAAGGATACTAGTGAAATTATTACATCCCCACTAAATGATTATTTTGTAGGACCTGACACATCAAATGGTCCGAGTTATTTGATGGGTCATCGTGTTACTTCCAATACTGCTGATTATTCTAATATCGATGGATGGATAACTGAAAATTTTACATTTTATGTGACTTGGTGGGATATGGTTGATGGGAATGCTCCTTCTGAGGTAAGTTTATGTTTAATACCTGCTAAAGCACAAATTGGTACCGGTGTGTCAAAAACTGTTGGTATACAAAAATTTGAAATGGAATCAGTCGAGTTTAATCCAGATTATGAAGATCCTGTAGAATTTCACTATACATTGAATTTTGATGATGAAGGTTATGATGATAGTAATATTGGGGCATTCAAGTATTATTTTGAAGCAACCACAACATCAGGAGAAATTACTTCATTGCTTAGTATTGATGAAAGTGGAAACTTTACTCACTTTATTGGACCATTTGTTAAATCAACTACAAAACTTAACTTTAGGATAAATTCATATGCCTCATATGGAGATGGCACAACAATAACTAGAGAAAGTAGTAATACATATATTGTAGAAGTTTCAGATTATAGTGGAACAGGTTTATCATCCAAACCGAATATTACTTGTACACAGGATCAAACTAAAGGGCAGTTTACAATGCTTCATTATTGGAGTTCTACTGATGGAAAAATCAAGCGGTATTATTTTGAGGCTACGACAGATAAATTATCATATGGGTATTGGGATGTAGATTTTGAATTTGAGTATCAAGGAAATCCATATTCACTTGAATCTGGTATCTGTCTGGATCTTTCTTATATTAAAAGTTTCTTCTCTCAGCCAGAAACTTTTTATGCGGAAGGAAGACTAATGATAGATTTCACACTAGCATTTCTAGGTATCGTGCCCATTACACTATTATCTGCTGTAGCTTTATGGGGATGCTTTAACGACTTAGCATATATATTATCATTTATCCCTCTCGTAATAACGGGACTTTTTATGTCTTTGATGTTAACGAAGTTTTATGAGACGGATAATATTGGAGGATTGTTAGGATTTTCATTAGGGTGCTTCTTGCTGTGGATTTGTATTGAGACATTCATGGTTAATGATGATGGAGATATAAATTCTTTCGCGAGCATAATTGTAAGCGGACTTCTTGGGCCATTAAAGTTTTTATTGGCTCTTCAATGGATATTTGCATTATTAATTCCCCTTCTGCGATTATTCTTGCCTGATGATTCTGCTGTAAGTAATGTATTGTCGTTTGCACATAGTGTGCTTTTATTATTTCCAATGTTTATAGGGGTTTATGCTGGTCTTTATACTTTGCTCGTTGCACATTGCGTTAGCGCAAATAGATCGAAAAGGAATTCTTATTGGAAATTCTGGTACCGATGTACAAGGATTTACAAAATAATGATTTTAGTCGGCATTTTTGTGGGTATATTTTTGGCAACTATTAAGAATCTTTCTTTAGGAGGTAGCCCTCCCTTGTACTAAATTTGTGGTGATGAAAAAAATGGCAATTACAGAAAATAATTTTTTTAATAACAAACAAAGGATTTTAGCCTTCTTAAGAAGGAATTATATTAATAGTAAATACATTTACTCTCAGGATATCCAGAAAGAGCTTGGTATTAAAAAAAGTTATGCTTCAAGTCTGATATCGGAGTTAGAAAGAGAGAATTTGGTGAAAAGGGACAAAGAAGGTAAAAGAAAGAAAATCTGTCTTACAAAGAAAGGGAACAAATTCATACTTTTTTACTTAAGGAAGGTACTTAGTGATATCGAAGTAAACCTGTTACATAAGAAGGTTAAATTTAATTATTAATTTTTTTTTTTTTTAAACTTACAATTATTGGCTCAATCTTCGTTTTTTTGATTATTTTATAAATTTATTTGGTTTTATTATTCTATAGTAAGCCCTTTTGATAATACTAGCTAAAAAAATTGCCACGAAGAATCCATCAATTATCCAAATAAAAAGCCTAGTGGAATCTATTTGGAAAAACACATTAATAAGGGTAAGGAAACCGATAGATAAAATAAAATACCACTGAGGTTTGGCAATTATTTTTTCTGTTAATTTCTCTTGAGCATCGTCAGGTAATTTACAATTTTGGAATGTATTTTCCCTACTTAGTCGACCGCTAAGTTCTTTAATCTCGCAGTTATCAAAATTGTTTTCTTTCGCTTTAGACATATACAAGTTTGACATTTTAATATTTTCTATGGAAATACAGGAACATTCTATTAAATTTAGTCTCTTAAGTGAACAATTGGTCACCCTGAGATTCGAGCTCTTTACAAACTCAAGGATTTCAAAATTACAATTTTTCATTACTACATATTGACTGACATTCAGGAAATATAGCTGACTGGGTAATCCTTCTTCTGCTTCGATAATATATGGATTAGTCTCAACACCCTTTCCTCCCCAATTGTTTTTTCGAGCTAGACTTACTAACTCTTCATCAGAATTAATACCATCGTTTCTTCTTAAATAAATATCAATCACTTTAGCCCGCTCGGAAAGTTTATCTAAATCGATTTTAAACATCTAGGATACACCTCTTTTTTCTTACATAAGATTAATGCAGATTTTCACTCTATATAATTTTATTTGGTTTTATTTTAGAATATGTTTTTCTGCCAATACTTAATAAAAAAAATACCATAATAAAACCATATGAAATCCATAACCAGACCATTATACCTGGAAAAACATAATCCATTCCTTCTATTTGCCAATATGTAAATATAAAGGTAAGTCCAGCCAAAGCAGCAATAAGATATAAATCTGATGTATCAATTACTTTTTTTGTTAACTTTTCTTGAGCATCATCGGGTAATTTACAATTCTGGAATAAATTTTTTCTATTAACTCCGCCACCTAACTCTTTTACCTCACAGTTATAAAAATTATTTTTTTTTGTTTTCCACATGTGGAGTTTTGATATATTTGTGTTTTCTATTGAAATTTGGGAAACATCTATTAAGTTAAGTCTCTTCAATGAACAATCGATAATCTTTGCGTTTGAACTCTTTACAAACTCAAGGATTTCAAAATTACAATTTTTCATTACTACATATTGACTGACATTCAGGAAATATAGCTGACTGGGTAATCCTTCTTCTGTTTCAATAATATATGGATTGCTCTCAATACCTTTTCCTCCCCAATTGTTTTTTCGAGCAAAATTTACTAAATCTTCATCGGAATTAATACCATCGTTCCTTATTCTATATATTTCAATTTCTTCTGAAAATTTAATATCTTTTTTTTTTAGATCTTTAGAAAACATTTAATTCAACCCCCTACTTTTTGCGTATTTTATTAATTCTTCCTCCGTCCACGTTTCTAAATTTTTTGGAATGATTTCAAATTTAGCGATATCTTTTATTAATCTAATATTTTGAGTTAAAATTGTTTTGGCTTTTTCAGTTAAAAAAAACCTTTTATTCTTAGAGATTAAGAAGTGGTTAGCTTTCTTAAATTGATTTAAGAATAAAGGCAGTTGCCTTAACAACAATTTCTTCTCTTGTTCTTTAATATTGATATTCTTTTTAATATATTTTCCCAAGGGAAGTTTTGAGTTAGATTTTCTCATCTCTTCTATTGAATAAAGTACAATCAACTTAAGCCTTGCTTCTCTCCGAAAAATTATATATAAATAAGTAGTTCGAATTATAATCAAAATTGGAATAACGATAAAGAATAAATATAACATTCTAGTATCAATTAATACCTTAAAATCGATATCAGAGATTGTGATCACCTCTGTTTGTGATAAAATAATAATTTGAGCGATATAGAGTACTTCAGGAATAATACTCAACACAAATTTGTATTGATATCTTAAATTAGGGAAATACTTTAAACTTATCAAAATTGTTATTATAGCTCCTAACACAATTATAACTAAAATTTGATTCAGCGTTAACATTGTTATGTCTAATGCAAAAACACTAAGAATTAAAGGAAATATAATTGTAAATAGAATGCTAAGTATTACTGACAATAAAAGACTATAAAACCTAAAGTTCCTTTTTCTCATGCTTAAGTCTCACTACTCCTCTATAATTATTTGGCTTCCGCAGTTCGGACATTCTTCATCTACAAATTCAAAATCATCAATCTGAATGCTAAAATAAAGAAGATTAAGGCAATATCTCCCTTCAATCTCAAAGTCAAATATAAACCGCGTGTCCGAAGAATTAGCTACAGTGCTCCAGTAATATTCTAAATTGACAATATTAAATGAATCGTTGTCTTTGTAGAATTCCCCTTGTACCCTTTGTAAGGGAGCGACATCATCCAATTTTTCTTTACCTGAGAAAATGTTTATTCTTTCAGTATTATTTGTAGTATTATTATAAATCAAATCCATTGAAATATTTACCCGAAATTCTGTTAGATAGTATAATCCCTTATTCTCTACGCGATATGACATTATAAATTCTGGATTCTCTGGATCCAGAATCGTTATGAAATATTCATCTGGAATACTTATACTCCTTATCGTATGATAAAATGCATTTGAAGCCGTAATAAATATTATTGAAAATGACAACCCATAAACGATTATGCCTAAAAGCAAAATATAACTCACAAATTTAGTTCTTTTCATCCGCTTTATTTTATCTAAAACTTTCATTTTTTCATTGTTTTTTAATTAATTTTAAATCGTCTTACCTAATCTTAATATTTCAAAAAACTATTTAAATATTTCTTCCACTTCTTTCATTTAAATAACAGTTCGCACTTCTACAAACCATATTTTTAAATATTAACTTAATCCAATATTAATATATAACTATAGTATAAATTGAGGTAAAATGAAAAAAATCAAATATTTCTACATGGTTTCTTTTCTTTTATTTTTAGCTATAATGTCTTGTGCTGAAAACTATTACCCTGAAGTGGCTGCATGGAGGAATCAAAGAAAGGGAAGAGGTTATTCCTACGCGCAGTCTTGGTGGAATTATAAAGAGGATTATTTATTAAATAATGGGCTTAAACATTATGGAACACATGATTGGATTGCTGAGTCGGCACTTCAAATCTTGTATGAGAAATGTTATAATCAATTTATTGAAGCCTTGTATATCAATACCAATGATTTAAAATGGTGGTACCTTCTGGGTACAGAAGTCCCTGATTCTAGACTGTCATATCAGGTTTATTTATTGACTAGGTGTCAAAATTGGGTTACTAATGTTATAGGTGGTGTTTACTCAGATCATAGGTTGAGATTTGAAACTTTCGATTCAGAGCCAACTGGAGCGTTATTATCTTATGTAGACAATGTTGCGGGTTTGGTTGGTGAAAGTTTTTCATGGCGTGATTGCCAAAGAGCGGCATATCTCTTAGGAGTCATGTGCCATCTCATCGCAGATGCCTCTTACTATCCCCATGTGAAAAATATACAAGAAGATGGTGCTTTACATGATATACGATATGCTTCTTGTGTTCAGATGTTAACCAACACAATTTATCCTCTTAGAACTACTACAGATTTTTTTTCTGATATTGGAGTAGATTTATCAGTTGGTTTTCCTCTGGATCATAAAGAATTACCTAGTTTAGCGGTTAGAGAAGCTGCAAGAATCACAAGATGGGGCACAAGCTATTATTTGGATGCAGCTGATATGCATTATTTATTTTATCCGAAGACTGAATATTGGCCTCTTTTACCAGGATCTACAGTAGACATTGATTATGAGAAAATTAACACTTGGACTATGGTAACTCGTGCTCAAATTAATCTAGATACAACTGCCAAGCGTTATTTTGATACAGTTGGTCACAGTCTTTATCTTGCTATATATCATGCAGCTGCCGCAATGAATTATCTTATCGATATATATTATATTGATTGTGATTGCACTGGTCAACAGGGTGAAGATGGTCAAATGGAACGAGAAATAGAGCCAATGGGGGAAAGAATTGATGAAGCCGCATCACTAAAGACAGAATTGGAATTGTTTGACTTTATGGGGGCTTTTGGCGTTGTAATGACACTGGCTGCCATTAGTATCGTGAAAAAATTAAATGAGCTCGCAAAATTACATGACATTAAATCTCTTGAAAAGTTACTTTCTCCTATTAATTAGTATTTTTTTACTTTTTAACAACTCACATCAGATTTATATGATTAATTTTCCATATTTATAATAGTATAATTCCCTCTTTTAAATGAAGATGAGTGATTACTGCTGAAAGATGAAAATGGATTGGATTATGTAATTGTGAATGGAAAAAGAAAAAATGTTAAAAATTTTAAATTAGACCTTTTTGGAGCAGGGATTAAATCTCTCTCTGAAGTTAAAGGGATAGATGAGTTTGCTGGACTTAAGAGGTTGTTTTTAAGAGAGAACTCAATTGTTAAGTTTGATTATCTTGAAAATCTGATTTCTTTGGAATATCTTGATCTAGGATTAAATAGTTTCTCCCAAATTAACAGTTTGGATTATATAATTAACCTTAAGAGACTAAATCTTTCGTATAATTTCATTGCTAAAATTGATGGTATACAAAACCTCATAAAATTAAGACACTTAGACTTAAAATGTAACCAGATCTCCAAAATTGAAAACCTTGAAACTTTAAAAAATTTAGAATATCTTAGACTCAAAATTAATAGTATAACTGAGATTGAAGGGTTTGAAAATTTAACCAAATTAAAGACTTTAATTTTAAGTGAAAATAATATTGAAGAAATAAAAGGATTGGATACACTTGTTAATTTAAAACATTTAGAATTGGATTATAATCAGATTACCGAAGTGAAAGGTTTAGAAAATCTTCAAAATTTAGAATTTCTCTCCCTTAACGGTAATCCAATTAGTAAGATTGATAATATTGGGCATCTTAAGTGTTTAAGAGAGCTCTTTTTAATTGGATCCAACTTTAAGACTAAACCTGAACTCAATCTCCCACTTTGTCAAATAATAATCTGATCTTTAAAAAAATTTCAATTATTTTTTATGGTTTCGGAGACTTTTTATAATGATCTCTAAATCATAAAATTATTTAATCACGCATAACTAAAAAATTCAGTAAAAATTTTTTTTTAAAAATATAAAAATCAATAAAAGGTATACTTGAAATGTCAGTACCGATATTAATTTTGAGGGAAGGAACTGAGGAGACTAAAGAGAAAGAAGCTCGAATGCATAATATCAATGCTATGATGGCGATTACAGAAACTGTGCGTTCTACATTAGGTCCAAAGGGAATGAATAAGATGTTAGTGGATGGTATGGGTGATATA
>JAEOTS010000142.1 GCA_016839745.1 Promethearchaeota archaeon | reverse complement strand
CGAAGGTCGTATGGCAACCTTTTAAGTTTTTGGTTTTTAGTTCTCTCGTTTTAATAAAATTAAAATTTGATAGATAACTAAATTCATTACACGTGTCAATATAAGCGTAAAAAATAAACAAAATATAATGAATGGAACAAATAGATTGGTGGAAAAATGTCTCCGAATGAAGAACAAGATAATGAAGAACAAAAAGAAATGACAAATGAGGAAGCATCAGAAGAATCCTCAGAAGAACTTGAAGAAGAAATAGACGATAAAGAATTAGATTTAGCAAAAGAGAGAGATCGTCTCAAATTTCATTATCGCGGCCATACATTAGAAGAGCTTAAAAAAATGAATATGGACGAATTTATCCAATTACTTCCGGCAAGAGCACGAAGATCGTTAAGAAGAGGATTGCCCCCCAGACAGAAAAAACTCCTCGAAAGACTTAGAAGGGCTTATAGAGCTAAGAAAAGAGGAAAAGATATTCTTACGAGAACCCATGTTAGAGATATGTTGATCTTTCCTGAAATGGTTGGTTTAAAAATCGGGGTATACAACGGAAAATCATATGAAATTGTAGAGGTTAAACCTGAAATGATCGCTCATTACTTAGGAGAGTTTTCATTAACTAGAAGGTATGTTCAACATGGTTCACCAGGAATCGGAGCCACACGTTCAAGTAAATATGTTCCATTAAAATAGAATAATAATCGTTAATAATAAAATAATAATTGAGATGATAAGTAATGCCAAATTGGGGTTATTCCTTTACTGAGCAAAAATATGACGCAGATAGACTAGCTAAAGCTGCGGGGAGAGATTTACGCATAAAACCAAAACCAGCAAGAGAAATTTGTGCTGTAATTAAAGGTATGAAAGTAGATCAAGCTAAGATATATCTTGAAAAAGTAATTCAGCTACAGCAATCAGTCCCTTTTAGAAAACATAAAAAGAAGCAAGCTCATAGAAAGGATTTAAAACAATTTAATTGGTATGCTGGTCGATATCCACAAAAAGCTGCTGCGAGAATTTATGAAATCCTCACATCAGTAGAATCCAATGCAGAATTTAAAGGTTTAGACACCGAACAATGTAGAATTATTCACTCTGCTACGCACAGAGGTCGGATAATTAAGCGTTATATTCAGCGTGCTCATGGTAGATCATCCGCAAAATTTGGGCATCTAAGTCACGTAGAAATTGTAATTTATGAATTTCCAAGTTAAGTTAAAAATTTTAATAGATTAAATTAAATAATCAAAGAGATTAAAGAATATGAGTCCTTTAGCCAAGCACTTTATTGAACAGGGTATTAAGTTAATGCAAATAAACGAATATTTGAGATCTGAACTTGTTCGTGCAGGATTTGCAGGTGTTGATATTCAAAAGACACCCCTCGGAGTTAGGATTACTCTAAAAACAAGTCGACCAGGACTCGTGATTGGGAAGGGTGGAAAGCGTATTCAAGAGATTACGGATGTCCTTCAAGATAAATTTGGACTAGAAATGCCCCAGATTGAAGTAGAAGAAGTACCAAACCCAGATTTAAACGCACAAATTATGGCGGAACGTTTAGCATATTCGTTAGATCGGGGAAGGCATTACAGAAGAGCAGGGTATTACATTTTGAGAAAAATAATGGATTCTGGAGCTAAAGGCACAGAAATTATCGTCTCTGGCAAAGTAACTTCACAACGGGCTCGAACTACAGTTTTTAGGGCAGGTACAATGAAAAAATCAGGACAGCCGGCTCAAGAAGGAGTAGATAGAGGTGTAGCTCAATGTATTCAGAAATCAGGTACTCTTGGGATTATAGTTAAGATTATGCACGCAGATATAAGAATGGGCGACACAGTTAAAATTAATGATGAAACTTTAGCAAAAGCTCAAGCAAAAAAGATATCAGAAATAACTAAAACGAAAGCTGAAAAGGATTACGAAGTTTCTGAGGAAGAAGAAGAATTAACTGAGGTAGAGAAAGAATTATTCGAAGAAGTCGAAGAAGAAGATATTTCTGAAATCTCTTTAGAATCAGAAAAAGAATCTGATGATCAAACTGAAGAATAGAAGTAAAACTCAATAAAAAAAGGGAGAGTAAAAAATGGATATTATTACGGCAGCAAAGGTTCGAGAAATGGACGAAAGAGAAAGAGAGAGGAATTTGATAACATTGAGAGAAGAATTAATGATGTTATACAGCCAGCAAACTGGTGGGGGTATCTCAGATAACCCTGCGAAGGCAAAACTTCTAAAAAAGCAAATAGCAAGGATTCTTACTGTAAAAAACGAAGAAAAATAGATGATTTTATAATGATAAGCCCAAAATATCTGATTTACCACGATTTAATTGGCTTTGAAGTAGAAGCTAGACTTAAATCAAAGCCAAATAATTCTAAATTCCTAGATATTGGCGTGGTAATTGATGATACTCAGAATATGTTAATATCAGAGAAAAATAAAATAATAAAAAAATATATCAAAAAAGATTATTTTTTTAGAATCAAGCTTAATGATGGAACGCTAGAAGTGAATGGATCAAAGATTGTAGGCATTCCTGAAAATAGATTAAGAAGTTTAAAAAAAAAGAAGTGGTCAAGGAAATAAAATGAGCGTTAGAAATATTGGTATTCCCGGAGTTAATCCCCCAACTACCCGTGAATGTAGTGATAAAGATTGTCCATTCCATGGGAAATCACGAATCAGAGGAAAAATTACTAAAGGAGTAGTTGTTAACAAAAAATCAAGAAACACCGTAATTATCAGGCAGGATTATGTTCAATTCGTTAAAAAATATCAAAGATATGAAAGGCGTAATTCGAGACTCGCATGTCACCTACCTGAATGTCTTGATCACGAAATTAAAGTAGGAGATTTAGTGCGAGTTGGAGAAAGTAGAAAACTTTCTAAAACAAAAGCTTTCATAGTATTAGAAAAATTAAAAACTGGGGCTGCTTAGATGGGAACGAGAAGAAAGCTTGGACGAAAAACGCTAGTTAAACCAAGAACTAGTTATGGTGTACAAAACGGTTCAAAAATCTTTATTACAGATAATTCAGGTGCTAAAATAGCACAAATTATTAATGTAGATCACGCAAAGACGCGATTAAGGAGGTTACCAAAAGCTACTGTCGGAGATGTTTGTACAGTAACTATTAAAAAAGGTCGTCCAGATTTACGCGGAAATATTTTAAAAGCGGTAATAGTTAGGCAGAAAATGATCTTTAGAAGATTAGACGGAACTAGATTATGTTTTGAAGATAATGCTGGTGTGATAATAACCAAAGAAGGCGATCCTAAAGCCACAGAAATTCGTGGACCTATAGCAAGAGAAGCTGCGGAATTATTTCCACGTTTAGCCTCAATTTCTTCATTAATTATTTAGATAAAAAATAGTGTGAAAAAAAATGAAAGTTAATTCAAAACAACCTCGGAGACAGAGGAAAGCATTATATCAGCATCAGAATCATCAACGGTCAAAGTTATTGTCTGCAAGAGTTGCAGATTTTTTAAGAGAAGAATATGGGATAAAAGCGCTTCCTATAAGAGTGGGCGATGGAGTACGAATTACAAGAGGTGAGTTCAAAGACTTTGAAGGCGAGGTAATCGAGATAACTAAAAATCAGCGCATAAAAATAAAGGAAGCGACTTTTGACAAAGCAGATGGAACCCAATTTCATCCTGCGATTCATGTTTCAAAAGTAGTAATAACTAAATTCTCTAAAGAGAAGAAAATGGACCCATGGAGAGCAAACATGATTGATCGTAAAGTTGTCTTTGGATTCACTGATGAAGAGTTAAAAGCTCCCAAAAAACAAAAAGAGGAGGAAGAGATATAGATGACTAGACATGGTGGCACAAGAGCTTTAAAAAGACTTAATACGCCCAAATTCTTACAAATAAAAAGAAAGCATGGCAAATTCTTTATGAAACCATCACCGGGACCTCACCCTGGTAGATTCTGTTTACCATTACTACATATCGTAAGGGATCTATTAAATATAGTTGATAACCACAGAGAAGCAAAAAAATTAATAGGATTAGGCCGTTTTAAAGTAGATGGAAAGATCGTTAGAGATAAAACATATCCTGTAGGTTTAATGGATGTGTTAAGCATCGAAAAGCTGAACAAACATTATCGAATTCTTCCAGATTCTCACCACGGATTGATATTGCACGAAATAGTCGAAGCAGAGAGTATGTTTAAATTGTGTAGAATTACTCAGAAATCCACATTAAAGGGAGGACATATACAATTAAACTTACACGATGGAAGAAATATATTTGTACAGGTGAAGGATCCAAGAAAACCTAAAGAGGATATTTATAAAAGAATGGATGTATTAAAAATTTCCGTTCCTGAGCAAGAAATTCTAAAAGTATTAAAGTTCAAGGAAGGGAATTTAGCATTAATCATGTCCGGGAAAAATATTGGACAAGTGGGAAAAGTCATAAATATTTTAAAGAGGTTCGGTCCGAAAGCAAGTACAGTATCTATACAACATAATTCAGAGCATACTGAAACCCTTTATGACTATACTTTTATCATAGGAGAAGACCAATCTGAAATTAATTTACCAGAATTAGAATAATATTAAGAGAGGAAATTTGTCATGTCAGCGAAAGCAGTAAGAGAAACGAAGAAAAAATCTATGAAGGAACAAGAAAAAATCTTTGAAGAAATGTGGACTAACCCGATGAAGAAACCTTATTTAGAAAAGGTAGTTCTTAATATTGGAGTGGGTGCTGGAGGAGAAGAGTTAGAGAGAGCAGCTACCGTCTTACAAACTATCTCTGGTAAAACTGCTGTAAAAACTTTATCTAAGAAAAATGTGAAAGAGTTTAACTTGAGAATAGGACGTCCAATCGGTACAATGGTTACCGTTCGCAATCAAGAAGCTGAAAAATTATTAAAAAGACTTTTTGTCGTAAACAATGATAAAATGTTAAAAAAAAGCTTCGATAATTATGGAAATTTTGGGTTTGGAATTACAGAACATATTACCATTCCAGGAATAGAATATGACAATGTAATTGGCATCTGGGGGCTTGATGTTGTTGGTCGAATAGTGAGACCTGGAATGCGAGTAAAATACAGAAGAAAAGGGCAAGCTAAAGTACCCAAACATCATTATGTCTCTCGCTTAGAAGCTCAATATTTCTTAAAAAAAAATTTTGGAATTGAAATTGTTGATAAATTAGAATTAGATTTTATTTAATTATTTAAAAACAAGAGTGATAATTATGCCACAAGGTAAATTAGGTAAAGGTCAAAGAGAGTGTAGACGTTGCCATACACACAGAGGTATAATAAGGAGGTATGGTTTATATATATGTCGTCGTTGTTTTTACGAAATTGGAAAAGAAATTGGATTTTATAGATATGATTAATATTGAAATTAGATATGAGGTGTAAAAAATAACAAATACACTGGCGGATATGTGTAACGACCTTAAGAACGCAGAAAAAGCACGAAAAAAAGAAGTTATAATTAGCCCAGCTTCGAAATTAAATCAAATGGTTCTTCGGATCTTCCAACAACACGCATATATCGGGGAATTTGAAAGGTATGACGATGGTAGGCAAGGTAAGTTCAAAATAGCGTTGTTAGGCAAAATTAATCATTGCTCTGGTTTAATGAGGCTTAATTACAACATTTCTCAATTTGAATCGCTTGAAAGAAAACTACTACCAGCACCGGGTTTAGGAATAATCGTGCTTACAACAAATCAAGGTATTATGACCGTTAAGGAAGCAGAAGAAAAAAATATCGGTGGAATGACTCTATGTTATATTTATTGATTTTAAATAAAGGTAATGATAAATGGTAAAAGTAGCATTTTTTAAAGAAGAAATGGAAATTCCGAAAGGAGTTACAGTTACACTTGATGGAAATCATCATATTACTGTAAGTGGACCAAATGGAAAAATCACAAAAGATTTTTCGCACGTGAGAGGTATTAAGGTAGAAATTGAAGGGAATAAAATGATCTTTACCACGCACTTCCCAAAAAGCGGAACGCTCGCGTTGGTTAAGACTATTATAAATTTAATTAAAAATTTAATAAGTGGTGTTCAAACAAATTATAAATACATATGTAAAGTATGTTATAGTCATTTTCCATGCACCGTAGAAGTGATACCCGATAAAAAAGAAATTCATATTGTAAATTTTCTAGGAGAAAGAGCTCCTCGCGTCACCAAATATTTAGAAAATGTAGAAGTTAAAATCGATGGTGAAGATGTTATTTTAATTGGTCCTGATAAAGAAACTTTAGGGCAAACGGCCGCAAATATAAAGAAAGCATGTAGAATTAGAAAAAAAGACCCAAGAGTTTTTCAAGACGGAGTGTACCTCTACAAAATTCAGAATGGAGAAGAAATTACCTGGGAAATAAAATAAATTGAGGTTATAATAATGGAACAAAAAAGAATGATAGAACTTCGGAAAAAAATCAAGAAAAAACGACCCTCTTTTAGACGTGTTGAATCTTGGAGATACGTAAGAGTAAAGGATTCGTGGAGAAAAGCAAGAGGGATTGATTCACGAACTAGGATAAAGTCTAAATCCGGAGTTAAATCTCCTTCAGTTGGATATAGAGGCCCTAAAAAAGTGAGAGGATTACATCCTTCGGGATACGAAGAGGTAAGAGTTCATAATATAAATGATTTGAAAGGTCTAAATAATAAAAAACACGCTATTAAAGTATCAACAAAACTAGGCGTAAAGAAAAGAATAAGTGTAATTGATTACGCTCAAAGTAGAGGATTTAAAGTCCTAAATTTAGGAATCTCACAAAGAGAATTAGAGAGTTTGGAAGCAGCATTAGTATCTTCTATAGAAGATTTAGAAGATGAAGATCTGCTAGAAGATGAGGACTAAAAAAAATCGTTATAAATTAAGACATAAAGTGATAATGGATGAGTTTAAAAGCCCAAAAAAGAATGGCAGCGGAAATATTAAAATGTGGGGAAAATCGAGTCTACTTCGATCCCTATCTAATTGATGAGATCAAAATGGCAATTACTCGAGAGGATGTCCGCAATTTAGTAAAAGAAGGCATAATAATAAAAAAATACAAAAAAGGAAACTCAAAATATAGAAAAAATGTACGACATGAGCGCAAGAAGAAAGGTAGAGCTAGAGGATTAGGAAAAAGAAAGGGAACTAAACATGCTCGATTGCCAAAGAAAAAAATGTGGATGAATCGAATTCGTCCGCAAAGACGAGAACTTAAAAAGTTAAGGGATCGGAAATTAATTACCACAGCGACTTATAGGAAGCTATACAAAAACGCTAAAGGCGGGATGTTTAACAGTGTTGCTCAGATGAATCGGCATATTAAAGAAAAGGAATTAGTAAGGAGAGGTAGATAGAAAGTGGCAAAAGGACCAAGATACCGAAGACCTTTCAGAAGGAGAGCTGAAGGTAAGACGAATTATCATAAGAGAATGAAATTATTAAAATCAAAAAAACTAAGAGCTGTAATTAGGGCTTCAAATAATCATACTATTGTACAAATTATTCAATCTAAAATTGGTGGCGATAAAGTTATTGTCTCTGCTCATTCTAAGGAATTAGTTTCTAAATTTGGGTGGAATGCTAACACAGGAAATATTCCAGCCGCATATTTAACCGGATTTTTAGCAGGTATAAGGGCAAAAAAACAGAATGTGCAAGATGCCATCCTTGATTTAGGTATATTTTATCACAGAAACCGAGTGCTTGCGGCTTTTAAAGGTATAGTGCAATCAGGAATTGATATCCCCCACAACGAAGATTTCTTTCCAAGCAATATAGAGGAAACAATAAAAGGTTCTCATATAGAACAATATGCAAGTCTTTTAAAAAGTGAGAATCCTGAAAAATATGAACAAGTTTTCTCAAGTTATCTAAAAAAAAATAATATTAATCCACAAAAAATTAGTCAAATGGTTTCTAATACATTCAAAAAAATTGAGAGTAGTACATAAAAGTGAATTAAAATGAGTCGACAAAGAAATCAAAGAAGTCAAAGAAATCCTGATGAAGGCTGGATTCCTTCCACGCGATTAGGTGAATTAGTTCAACAAGGATTAATCACTTTAGACAAAATATTCGCTAATAATCTTGTAGTCAAAGAAAAAGAAATCATTAATGTTCTCCTTCCACAACTTCAGGAAAGCGTCGTTACAATTAACATGGTACAACAAATGACCGCTAGCGGTCAACGATCTAGATTTAAAGCAGTCGTTATCGTTGGAGCTGATGGTTTTATTGGTGTTGGTTCAGCAAAATCACGAGAAGTAGGACCTGCAATAAGAAAAGCAATTGACAAAGCCAAGCTTTCCGTGGTTCCTGTTCTTAGAGGGTGTGGTAGTAAAGAATGCGGTTGCGGCCATACTCACAGTGTACCATTTAAAGTAGATGGAAAATGTGGTTCTGTCAAAATACGCTTGATTCCTGCTCCGCAAGGAGTTGGATTAGCGTGTGCTGATAAAGTAAAACAAGTATTGAAATTAGCGGGGATTGAAGATGTATGGAGCAAAACCTTCGGTGACACCAGAACAAGCGAGAACCTTGTAAAAGCTACTTTCAATGCTCTTAAAAATGCTCACAAATTTAATTTCAACTTATAAACGATGAGTGGTGTATATGATGGCTGAAAATAATGTAGTTGTAAGAAAAAAACCCAAAATGAAAGTATCCAAACCCCCTGCGCTATACTTTGCAGTTCGTATAAGAGGTGCTCCGGGGATGAAGCGCACAATTTTAGACACGTTAAAAATGTTAAGGATGCATAAAGTTAATCATGGAGTCCTTATATGGGGAGAAATAAGCTATTTGGGTATGCTTAATAAATGTAAAGATTATATAGCTTATGGGGAAATCGATGAGAAGGTTCTATTAAGATTATTAAGAGCGAGAGGAAAAGTTGAAGGTAACAAACCACTCACAGATGAACATATCAAAAATCTGACTAAATACAAGAATTTAAAAGAGTTTTCCAAAGCTTTAATATCCGGAGAAATTCAATATAGAACTTCGGATGTGTATAAAATAAAGCCAGTTTTTCGGTTACATCCCCCAAGAAAAGGACACCGTGGAACGATAAAAAAACATTACAATGAAGGCGGAACTCTGGGCTATGTACATCAGTTTATTAACGAATTAATTCATAAAATGATATAAATAGAATGGTGATATGATATTACGCGAAAATTTCCTAAAAGAATTCGAAAAATGAGAGGAACTCGTACGCAAGGGTATGGAAAAGTTGGTCAACACCGAAAGGCGGGTCAAAGAGCTGGAAAAGGAAAAACAACCCAATGGAAGAAAAGCAAAAAATCCTATTATCTCAAACAAAAAGAACTTGGATTCCCAGATCCAGATTGGGATTTCGGAAAACGAGGTTTTAAGAGACCCCAAGACATTAACCGAATCTACCGCGTAAACGCGCTAAACCTAAAAGATTTAGATTCAAAAATTGAAGACCTCACGCTAAAAAATGTTGCTACTAAGACAGGAAATACTTACACTATCAATTTAAAAGATATTAACATCCAAAAAATCTTAGGTCGTGGAGTAATTAACAAAAAGATCAATCTAACAGTTGATAAAGCTTCAAAACGAGCAATTGAAAAAATTGAATCCGCGGGCGGCAAAGTTACACTCCTTTCGGAAGCAAATTAAATACACTTATCTAATTTTCTAACTTATTTTGTATCCCTATTTTTACAAGGCTTAATCTATTAATTTCATAATTAGCTGAATTAATCCAGGCAAAAGAAATACAAAAATTAAAATGTTTCCTATTAAATGGATTGTAGTAAACACTATACCAAATAAATATGTTGCTATAAAATACTCGATTGTAATAGAAACTACAAATCCACCAAATAAAGTGCTCAATATATCGAATATAAATGTAATAATAGCTCCTAAGAATCCAAACAACAACATTATTCGAAAAATATACAAATCCTCTGTCGGTTTAAAATACTGCTTGTTTCGTAAGAAATCTTTCGTGAGTCCGCCTAAAATTCCTGTTAACGAATAATGAATTAACTGGTATATGAAAAGTGGTGGAGGAGAAGGTCCTAACGGATTGAAAAAAGTAAAAATGGATGCACTCAATAAACCAATTATAGCTCCTTCTTTTTTGTTCATAATGAAGCCCGATAAGAAGATCATCATAGTAAAAACCTCGAGATTGGGTATATATGCCATTAAATACCCTAGAACAATAGATAAAGCCGTAAATGTGCCAATAAGTGCAATCCGAAATGTTTTTCTTTCTAACCACACCGAACTATTAAGTTTTTCAGTTTCTATTTTCTCAGAATTTTTTTCTACTAAAATTTGGGATTTACTTACATCTTTAGTTGGTTTTGCAATGAGAATCATACTTTTATTATCTTCAATTAACTTATTTTTAACTCTATATGTTTAGGATCAGAATTTTTCACAATATTTAAATATATAGGAAAGCTATCCTAGCACAAGTTTCCTAAAAAAATTTAATATAAAAAGATTGATTCTATGAAGAATAAGGAGCTGTTATACTTTATTTCGCTTTTTTTATTTATTCAATTACTCCATTCGGGATCTATCCCCTTTACAAAAGCTGAACAAACGATTTCGGAATCCTATTCCCCAAATCTCAATTTCAATAAGCCTTATGTATATGAAGTTGTACATTTCGGGGATTCAACTGGCTGGTATAATTTTACATTTGGATTTGAAGGTGAATGGAAGACTAATCCTGGAGGGCAAATACGAATCAATCTTACAGATTTTTATAATAAGGATATGAATGATTGGGGTAATGTCTTTAGTGATCCAATACCTTGGTATGACATTGAAATCTACCAGAATAATCTTGGTACTCTTAATAATAATTTTACTTTAAATAACAGATCTAATAGTGAAGTTGCGAGAGCTCTTACTCTTGGATATAACAATTTTCAACCTGGATTTTTAATACCAAATGAAAATTTAACATATATAAAGGAGTTAGCTTTAAACCAATCTGATCCCGGAGGATTCTATAGTAAAGGAGATGTAAATATTGAAGAAAGTTACAATTTCTTTTATATTGGTTTTGAACAAATTGGCGGATTAGAACAAAAGTCTTATTTTATCTACGATAAATGGACAGGATTGCTAGTTTGGGCGAAGAGTAGCGTCTTAGGTTACCTACTTGAGATTAAATCGCTAAATTTTACCCTTGAGGATAATTTTATTTATAATATCATCGAATTTAGTGGAGCTACAGGTTGGTATAATTTAACAGGAGGGTTTGAGGGAGATTGGAATACCAATCCCGGAGGACAGATTATTGCTAATTTAACGGGATATTATAATAAAGATCCAAATGATTGGGGTAATGTTATAGATGATCCTATTCCGTGGTTTGATATTGAAATAGTAGAAAATAAAACTGGTATTTTAACGTCGAACTTTACAATAGCTAATAGATCCAATAGTGAGTTAGGTTGGACTTTTACTCTAGGATACAACTACTTCCAACCAGGTTTACTTATACAAATTATTGATAATTTGACAAGGGTGAAGAAACTAGCATTACAGGAGGCAACAGGATTCGCTAATGGTTTAGTTTCAATTGCAGAAACACCGTTAACAATTAAAATTGCATTTGAGCAAACAGATGGAGAACAAGATACAAATCTTATTTATGAAAAACGAACGGGGCTATTACTTTGGGTTTACACCTCAATAGGGGACTATTTACTTGAAATGGCTATTGATGATTACACTCCATGGGAATCAACAGGAGAAGAAGCTAGGCCACCTCCGAACTTATTCTTAAGTATTCTTCCTTATATTATTATAGCTTCGATAAGTATGCTTATAATTACCACATCTTTTATTACATCTAGGT
This sequence comes from Promethearchaeota archaeon, assembly GCA_016839745.1. Taxonomy (GTDB): domain Archaea; phylum Asgardarchaeota; class Lokiarchaeia; order Sigyniarchaeales; family SOKP01; genus SOKP01. The sequence continues at coordinate 385 of JAEOTS010000142.1, read as the reverse complement.
CCAAGCCAGGATTCAAGAAGTTTAATAAATATATATTGATTTCAGTATTAGCTATAGCTAGCTTTACATCATTTTTCGTTTTTACCTCTAGTATAGAAGTTGGTGAAGTAAATACCCCTTTAAGAGAAGTCAATGACATAACTCTAATAGTTGATTACGGAAATGGAACAATAGTGACATGGGCAAATTTTACGTTATCAGATTACAATACAACAGCATTTGATGCATTATCCGAATGGTGTGAGGTTGAAATCACAGATTATGGTGAGAGGGGAATTATTGTAGAAAGTATTAATGACCTTAAAAAAAACTGGCTTTATTCAGTTAATGATGAATCTCCAGGAGTATCAGCCAAGAAATATAATTTAAGAGATGGTGATATTGT
>JAEOTS010000019.1 GCA_016839745.1 Promethearchaeota archaeon | reverse complement strand
CTAATTGAATTTCTATTCAAAGCAAGAAGAAGTACCATTGAACTCACGCCAATCCAAATCAATACAAACAGGAAATCAAGCCTTTGAATCAGTCCTAGGATGTTAGGGAGGGTGTTAGTAACAAACATAATGTAAAACAGTATACTAGAAATAATTGAGAGGATAACCGTAGTCAACGTAAATGCTGCTAATTTTTCCCATTGAGGATTTTGTTTGAAGTGAAAGTAGAATGGAAGCGGTGCAAATGTTAATGAGATACCTGCAATGAATGCAAATATTCCATGGAGGGCTCTGATGGGATCCTGGCTAAGATCGATCGTGCAACCTTGGTTACAGTTCATAATAGCAGTTCCTATTAATCCAAGTCCTCCAAGAATGAATAGGAAAACTCCTTTTAATCTCGCTTTGCTTTGATTAACCGCGCGATTAAGTCCAATTGCAAAAAGGATGATTAAACCACCCGTTGTTCCAACACCGATATTGAATATATCTCCTCTGATTCCCCCAACTCCGCCCAAATTACTCAACATCATCGTCATATGATTGTGTCCAGGTTCGAGAGCTCCCAAAATGATGATCAAGCTAATATACGAGATAGGCATTAGCATTCCGACCAGTGATACCAAAAGGTATTTTTTCCCATTTTTCATATATGACTGTGTTTTTTTTGTCCTTTTATATATTTCTCTATTTTAACTATTTTCTCAATTAGCAGATTCTATAGTTTGTTGAGATTTTCTAAAAGTTTAGAAAAATTCATACTCCTAAACAAGAAACTTATAAATAAAAAGATTTCTCAAAAATCCTACATTTTTCTTTTATGTATAATTATTTACCAAGCAAAATGTTTTAGTATCGCATTAGTAGGGCACGCGTCTTGACAAGCTAAGCATTGAATGCATTCAATAATATCTTCGGCGGCAACCTTACCGTTTACAAGGCTATAAACCTCTGCGGGGCAAACACTGACGCAATTCGATGCTCCTACGCAGCGATCTAAATCAACCTCCACCCAATTATCGCCATCTTCCCATCTTTTTACATTTACCATTTTATTTCTCAAGTTTCTTTTTGATTTATATATAGTAAAATTGGATAAAATTGAAATTAAAGATTGTTGTTTAGAAAAATAAAAAAGAAATAAATTTATTAAGATATTTAGCGGTTAAGCGCTTTGAGCGTTAGCATTTATACTGCCTGTTGAGGTATCTAAGGAAAATAGATATCGATAAGTCGCATTTCCGTAGTTTATGGAAGAATAAATGCTTCCCAATCCGGTTTCTATTCCATTACCGCTGTAATTAATTGATCCCGTACTAGTTGAGCTAACAAATCTAAAACCAGTATCGCCTAAAGTATCTATATAATCCACATTTACGCTTCCTGTGGAAGTTTCCCAAGTTCCAGTTACATTCGCGCCCATAGATATATATTGGTAAAGATCTGAATCAATGCTTCCTGTTGATGTTTTAAGGTTTAAAAGAATGTCTTGAGTGTAGAGCATATTGTAACTCTTAAAAGTCACACTTCCTGTAGATGTTGAGCCTATTAAATTATCACTCATGAGACAATTAGTATAGTTTAATGTTAATGAACCCGTGGATGTAGTAGCTTGAAAACCGTGAGTAAAATTAGTAGCAACAGAATATGAATTTATACTACCCGTACTAGTTTCGAGTTTAAAAATTCCTTGGAATTCGTTATTTCCTGCTGTGTTAACAATTATTGAACCTGTACTCGAAGTTAAAGAAGTTCCATCTAGGATGACATCATCAGGGACTTGCATTTCAATAGATCCTACGGACGTTAAGGCTGTGAGATCGTATATTACATCTGTTCTTAAAGTAACGGCTACGGTTATATTATAGGATTTAAACCAATAGGAAGGATCAAACCATACATCTGGCAAGGTAAGGAGATTAAATGTAGTTGTGGCATTATCCCACCACTCTGTATTTGGGTGAAAGAAATCCAGATACGTCTTTCCTGCCATATACAACCCCGTAACTTCTATATTGACATCTATTTTTGCATAAGAAGTAGTTGGAGAAGTATTATACTTAAACAGAAGTGATCCAATGTCAACGTTAAAAGTTAAATCCTCAATAGGATCGGGAGATATTGGTTCATACGTAAAATTGAACGAATTTTTGAAACTCCCTGCTGTTGCGAAACCATAAATTACAAACCCTATGCCCCCACCAACGATAAGAGCAGCTACAATGATTAACGCTTTATTATAATTTCTCATTTTTTTCACAATTGCATTTTATTTTTTAATTGTTTGATAATAATGAAAGTTTTTGGATTATATTTAAATGAAATTTAGACTGATTTTTATGAGTATTTTCAAAGTTAAAAACTTTGGTGCAAAAATCGCATCTATATTACCAAGCTAGCTATCTGTCTTATAATTAGGTTGTTTTGAAGGCATTATTAAAAAATTATAGTATTCAAAAACGATTTATTAACCATTAGATTTCTACTTCTAAATTGAAGAATTTTAGAGCGTTTTCTACTGTTATTCTGCTTACTTCTTGTTGAGAAGTATTGTGAGAATAAGCTATGGCCGCAATAGTGTATTTTACATTTAAAGGCACATTTACTGGTCCTCTTAGATAAGGGTGTTGGTAGTAACTATCTGTTTCTGTGACTAAAGCTGTTAATGGAGATTGCTTCGTCACACGACGCCATTTGTTAATTCCATAAGCTGAACTTGGAACAGATAAAGTGTAACCTTGTCTGGGCAAAATTGTTCCATACTCATCCGGACCTGAGAAACAATGCCACATAATGTGTTTATGATTTATATCAAAATCTTTGATTATGTTCAGAATTTCTTTTGTCGCACCATCCCGTTTATTATAACGATGTTTAGGGTGGTCTCGATCAAACTCGTGTTCAGCAGCGTTTCTAACGTGCAGAACATAGGGTTTATTAAAGGTTTTTGTTAACTCAAAAATTTTCTTCAACTCTGTAACTTGTTTTTCCCTTTTTTCGAGACTTTTTGCGTGGTGAAAGTCCAAACCAACTTCTCCAATGGCTAGATATTTATCTTGATTAATTTGAATAAATTCAACCCATTTTTTCCATTCTCTATCGTATTGGATTTTAGGAGTGTATGTGATAGTTTGAGGCGCCCAACCGCATGTAACACCAATCTTTTCCTTTCCTTCAACGAATTTTAGAATTAAATCAAGTGTTCTATTATCGATCGAGCTAGTTACTAAGTAAACTCCCCCATTATTCAAGAAATCCCTATATTGTTGCTCATCGGAAGGTAACCTATCGTTTTTTTTAGGTCGAGGAAATGGTAAATGACAATGAACGTCTATGATTTTCAGGTTATCTTCTGGTTCAGGGATATTGATATTCTTAGGCATAGCGTTTCACTACAATAATATGGAATTTATTTTATGATAAAATTGTTCTAATAATTTAATCTTTGTTTTAATATTAACTGAGGTTCTATAATAAAATTTTTATTTCTTTCCGAACTTTTTATCTTCCCAATCTTTATGAGTGATCATTAGTTTATCGATATCAACTAAAAAGGTCATGTTTTGAATTTCATTTTTCTATTCCACTTGTTTTTACATGCCTTTTTTCTTTAATCCAAAGATAAAAACGAGTAAAAAAGGGGGTAATATAAATCCAATTACATAATTTATAATAAATTCAAATCTGTTGATATTCTGGGATGAAACCAAGTATATCAAGATGTATAATTCTACAGGAAGGTTTATAAACCAGCTTGCAATTATTTTATGAAGTTACCAAATTTTTTTACTCTTCTCTAATTTTTTCTGGAAGTCGCTATATGCCTTTTTAATTTCCTTAGGTGTTCTATTTCTACTATTGCTTTTTTTTTTGGTTTGATGGTGTTCATGGTTCTTATCTTGTTTATTTTCCTTAAGATATTCTATTCTATGTTCATATTTACGACTCATATTCTTCTAAAATAGGATAAATTATATAAATGTCTTCTAAGTGAAAATTAACTCAATAATCAATTCTTTATTTTAATGTCAATTAAGGTTCTGTAATAAAATTTTTAATGAATATACTTTATTAAAATGATATAATGATCGAACAATTAAAATCAAAGCTAAAAGAATTGGAAATAAAAAAACAAGAGCTGCAGCCAAAAATCGACAAGATCGAAGAAAAAAAAGCTGAAGAAATTCAAGAATTAAACAAAAAATACGATCATATGATTCAAGATGCTAATTATGAAGTTAACGATTTTGAACAGAAAATTATGAGTGATTTGATTGATTTATTTTCAAAGGTTATAATGGATGAATTTGAACAGAAGAGAAGTACGAGTGATTATTCGGTAACACCTAACTTCAAGGAATTTAGAGATGCTATTTCTGAAATTGAATTTTTTCCACAAAAGTTAGTAGAGAGATTAGATAAAGTTATAGATGGAGATCTAATCGAAAATGTTGCTTACGATCTTCAGAAGATAGAATCTGAGTATAAAAAATTATAGTCTCCCAAAATCTTTTTTATTTATAACTCGCTAAATACAATCTACGACATTTTACAATCCACTCATTTGAAGATTTATACGAAACTAACCGATAATGATATCTGGATATTAGATTATTAAATATCTAATTTCAAATCTCTTGATATCAATACTACGATAAAAAAATGGATCTGCCCGATGAAAATAATTGAAGAGGAAATTGAGATTTACAACGCAAAATTGAGATTATTAAGTTGGTTATATGACGAAATAAAACTCCAATCTGGTATTTCCAAGGAATTACTAAACGAAAAAGGTCAAAAACTACCGCTTAATTATTAATTCAATCGATTACTTACCGTGTTAACATACATTTAATATTTCTTCAATGATTTTTTTAATATACGATAAGTAATCCTCTAATTTACCTTTTCTCGGAATATGAATAAAAATCACGGGGTATTTATTTTTTGAAATATCTAGAGCCCAATAATATATATAATTACATATATAGAATCCAGGAAAATAAGAAATAGAGAGCCTTAAGCTATATTTAAGAGCTTTATAAATTTCTTTAACATTTAAAATTGTATTTAATTTTAATGGTTTTTTTATGTTAATTAAACCTATTTTATAAAGTCCATCTATATCTTTACCAAAAGCACAATTTAAGGAAAAATTTTCTAAGCAAATTCTTTTTTGTGAATGGATTCCCATTATTATAACTAATGAGGGTCCTATTTTAGTTGAATTAAAAAATTCTAAGTAAGATTCAACACTCCTTTTCCAACTAACAGGTAAAATGATTTTTTCAATACAATATTCTTGAAATTTATTATCAAAGTATCTTACAATATCACCACTAAGATTTGAAGAAAGTTTATCAAACTTCTCAAAACCAGCTAAAAGAATCGTATTTTTTATCATTTACCCATATAGTGAAAAATGAGAATAAAAATAATAATAATAAAAAATTTTAGCTGACTTGTCTTTTTATTGCTTCAGCTGCCAACTTTTCTACTTTTTTACTTAATGCTCTTATATCTGCTTCGTAAGATTTTATTTTATCCCTTTTCTCTTTAAGAATGTCGTCCAGTTTCTTGTTTAAAGCTTTAGCCTTTCCTTTAGTCAAATTGTCTAATTTTTTCTTTAATGAAGCTACTTCCACAGTTAATTTTTTCATTTTCTTCGTCCATTCTTTAGAATTCTCTGTAGCTTCCTTTAAATCTACTTCTCCTACCTCGAGTTTAGATTTAGTATCGTTTATTTTATCGTCAAAATCGGCTTCGATTTCCTTTTCTGCCGAAGCTTCTTTTTTAGAAGCGTCTTCTTCAACTCTCGTAATTTCATCTTCCTTTTCCGAAATTTGAGATCTTAACTCTTGTTCTGACATTATTATTTCTCATTTATTATTTCTTTATTCTATATATTTTGATATATTTGCTACCTTAAAAATTATTAAGATTGAATTCTAAATCGCTCTACTTACAAGCGATAAAAAGAAAAAAGAAATATACTTAGAATACCGCAATAATTTTACTGTTTAACTTAATCCAAAGACTCTCCGAGTGCTAATCGGCATAAATCACTAAGGAGATAATTTTTCAACCCTTTTCGCTCAACTTTAGAGCCTAAACTTTCCTTACACATAGAACAACTATACACACACGCTTCAGCATCATGATTTATCATATCATTTATGTTGTCGTTTTGTGCTTTACGCGCTAAAACCTTTTTACCCAAAGTTGCAAGGATACCACCACAACATAAACCTTTTTCTCGATCATATTCTCTCTGCACCCTCTCAACACCAATTAAATTGCATACTTTATCAACCCATCCTTCAACTTCAGGTGTAAAACGATTTGAGCAGGATCTTTGATAGGCTATTTTCATACCTAACGGTTTAATATTAGACTCATGTTCTTTTAAGTATTTATAGAGATATTCGTATATATGAATTGGTTTAAATCCTGGTGGAAGCTCAATATTGTTACGAGGACAATAAGAAGCGTAGAATCCATAACATTCGTCGTGAAAGCAAATCATTTCTTTAATACCTTGAGCTTTGATATTTTCTAATATTATTGGAGCCCTTTCTTTAATAACAGAATCTCTCGCGTAATGGTGATACATCAAGTTACAAAAGAAGTCAAGACCACTAACATACTGCAGGTTTTCAAAGAGTGGTCCTTCCATCTGTTTCGCGTTCACTTTACCAAGCCCACACTTATTTAATACTGGCTTATTAGAATCAATTTCCTTTAATCTCACTTGATCGTGTGGAGCAAACCTAGTTATTGTACTCTCAAGAATGCCAGGGTTTATGTTTAACGAATTGTATTTTTCTTGTAATTCTGTTATTAAATCGAATGGATGAGACTCATATGGACAATATTCATCACACGCAAAACAAGTAACACAATCAGATAACACTCGAGATTCCTCCCCGTTAATCATTTTAGTTTTTTCTGCTCGCGCTTCTTCAATATTACTAAATTCCATCCATTGACAACGAGTTAGACAATCCACATTTTCGCATTTCTCACAATTAGATTCATCGAAAATTTTCCTCACCTTTTTATAATTTTATTTGATTTGTATTTATGAATTTCTCTATATTATTAATAATTATGATGGGACAATAAAAAAAGAAAAAAATAAGATAAACTTAATATTCCAACTTTTCCCCTAAAGCGAGCCTTGCTAAGTCACTAATAAAATAAGATTTCATTCCATTAGCAGTAACTTTCTTATCTAAGGTATCCTTACACGCGGGGCAATTGAATATACAAACCTCAGCACCATAGTCTACCATGTCCTGAACATTATCCTTTTGAGTCTTCCGAGCTAGATCTTTATGACCTCTCATTGAAAAGGCTCCAGCGCAACATACACCGTTTTCTCTATCGTATTTCCTCGCAACCCGTTCTACCCCGATAAGTTCGCATATATCATCAATAATTTTATCAGTCTCAGGAACATAACGATTGGAACAGTTTCGCTGATAAGCCGCTTTTAAGTTTAATTTCTTGATATCAGATTCGTGATCCTTAAGATAATTATAAACGTATTCAAAAATATGGACAGGTTTAAAAGGCACCTCAAGGTTGTTCCTTTGACAATATGAAGTATACAATCCATAACACTCATCGTGCCAACAGATAACTTCAGTATCCTTATTAACACCAGTTTTTATGAAGTTTTCAAGAATCAGTGGTACCCTTTCTTTGATTATGGAAGGTTTTGCTACGTGCTGATATGTTAATTGACAAAAGTAATGTAAACCACCAACTGATTGCAGATCATCAAACATTGGCCCACTCATTTCCTTTGCATTCATTTTAGGGAACGCACACTTATCCAAGATTGGCTTTTCAGGATCAATCGGGCGCGGTACAAATTCTTTCTTTGCCTTAAACTGATCAATAGCCATTTGAGCAATACCAGGTGATATATTCTGAGAATTGTATTTTTCCTGCAACTCATTAATTTTGTCAAAAGGATGCGAATTATAGG
>JAEOTS010000141.1 GCA_016839745.1 Promethearchaeota archaeon | reverse complement strand
TATTAAAAAAATATGTAAGTTAAACATTCCTGTTCAATTAATTAATGGATTAACTGAAGGAAATATCTTTAAATCATTGAGGAATCAAAAAATAGATTGTACAAATATATTAATTAATGAATAATTTTACATTATGAATAGTAGCAATAGTGATAAAGAGAGTATGCCTGAACAAGAAAAATCTAAAGAAATATTCAAACGAAAGGAAGAACATCTAAAAATTCCTATTGAATATAATGTGCAACATTCTGTAAACTATTTTGACGATATAGAATTAATACACCATGCTATTCCTGAAATTGATTTAGATGAAATTGATCTTACTCTAAAGTTTTTTAATAAGAAAATTACAGCTCCTATTTGTATTTCGGCAATAACTGGTGGACACCCAATTTCAAAAGAAATTAATGAGATCCTTGCCAAAGCTGCTGAAGAAGAAGGAATTATCATGAGTGTTGGAAGTCAACGTATTGGATTAGAGGATCCTACGACTATAGACTCTTTTAAGATCGTACGTGAAGTTGCTCCTACAATTCCAGTTATTGGAAATCTAGGATTAGGTCAGGTAGGTTCTGTTTATTTTAGAGAAGATGACCTAACCAACTGTATTGACATGGTAGATGCGGATGTAATGGCTATTCACCTAAATGCTTTGCACGAACTCGTTCAATATAAGGGGAATATCTCGTATAGAAATTTTGAGCAAAATTTTAAAAAAATAAGAGAGGTTACTAACATTCCCCTCCTTGCAAAAGAAGTAGGTTCTGGAATTAATCAAGATCTTGCGTTAATGCTTGATCGGTTAGGTTTTGATGGGTTTGATGTTGGAGGAGCCGGCGGTACGAGCTTTGCTGCGATTGAATCAAAACGCAATAATTTTGATAATGGTCAATATTCTCGAAATCTAGCAGAAGTGTTTAGGGAATGGGGAATTCCTACACCTGTAAGTATTATAAATGTACGAAAAGCATCCCAAAAAATGACTATTGCTACCGGTGGATTGAAAACTGGGATTGATATTGCTAAATCTATTGTTCTTGGCGCTGATATTGGTGGATTTGCTTACAAATTCTTAAAATCTTCGTGGCAAGATAGAAAAAACAACACGATATCTAATACTCTCAGAGAAATAAGAACACTGAAAAAAGAATTACGCTCGAGTTTATGGTTAATGAATTTAAATAATTTAAGTGAATTGAAGAATAAACGGGAAAAGTGTGTTATTCTTGGTAATTTATACTTTTGGTTAAATCAATAGTAATCTATTTTTATATTTTTTACTTATCTCCCCATCGCTTGATACCACTATCAACACCGATCTGATCAAGAATTCTCCCTACGAAATACTCATTAAGTTCCCTGATATTTTTTGGTTTTATGTAATAGGATGGGATTGGCGGCGCAATAACAACTCCCAATCTTGATAGTTTTAGCATATTCTCTAGATGAATTGCGCTGAAAGGACTTTCCCTTACAACTAAAATTAGTTTTCTCCGCTCTTTTATTGTCACATCTGCGGCTCTAGTAATCAAGTTATCCGCATAGCCGTTAGCTATTGCTGCTAAAGTCTTCATAGAACACGGAATTATTATCATAACTTCATTCTTGTAAGACCCGCTAGCAGGACCTGCAGTTAAATCGTCAACTTCATAATATTTATCCGATAAATCAATTATTTCATTAACCTTATAATTAGTTTCAATGCTAATGATTTTTTCGGCTACTTTTGTTATAATCAGTTCGGTCTCTAATCCATACTTCTTCAATTGTTGAAGTAATATTACTGCTAAATCAATACCACTAGCACCAGTAATTGCAATAAGTACCAAACATTTTCACCTTAGATAAAAGTATTAATAGTAATTAGAATTTCCTTTCCAATACAAACTTTAGCAAATTCTCAAAAAATTCTATTTCTGAATCGTTTACAATTGATTTCAATTTTTCAAGCGCATCACTAGCTTCATCGTAATATTTTGTGGCGAGTTTCCTACAAGTATCAATTACACCAGCTTCCATAAACAAATCTTTAACTTCTTGGACCTCTTCACTATTTATTTCTGATTTTGAAAATAAGGTTAATAAATCATCCTTCTTATTTGCTTCTAATTTGTTCATGGCTTCGATTAGCAAACATGTGCGTTTTCCTTCTCGAATATCTCCGTCTGTAGGTTTTCCAGTTACTTTTTCGTCTCCAAAAGTTCCTAAGATATCATCAATTATTTGAAAAATTATCCCTAAGTTGATGCCATATGTTGATAAAAGAGGTGTGTATTCTTTTTCGATTTGAGCGTAATTTGCTCCAATCAAAATTGATTTTTCTATAAGTGCTCCAGTTTTAAGAGAAATCATTTGGATATACTCATCCATCGATAAGCTACTCTTATTTACCATATCAATTTCTATTAAAACACCGTGAATCACTTCAGTAAAAGCCTGTCTGTAATAATAAATCGAATTGAGATTCAAATCTCTTGAAAAATCTTGGTTAAAATACGCATCTGCACCCATAATGAAAGTGGTATCTCCCCCAATAATGCCTATACTCGTTCCAAAATCTTTAGCACCCATTTTCTCGAATTGATTTTTTAAGTGATATTGTTGAAATCTATAATGAAACGCAGGATTTCCCCGTCGATAATCATCCTTATCGATAATATCGTCATGAATCAAGGTTGCATTATGTAAAAACTCAATCCCTACGCTGGGGCGAACAATTATATCTGCCATCCTCTTAGTAATTCCATTAAAAGTAGCGATCGTAAGCAACGGTCTTATTCTCTTCCCACCAACCAAAATATAATCCTTTATTTCCGAATAATAATCTTTAAGAAAGCTATTGTTCATATTGTTTATTCTTTCATCAAGAATAGATCCGATCGTAGAATCAATTTTGGTTTTATACAATTTCGTATACGGTATAAATTTGATGTTATTTCACCTAATCCATTAATTTTTTCATAACAATTTCGGAAGCACGGTGTTTTCCCCACAATCTTAAAAACTTCTTCAGATTCTCATCATCCTTGAAAATTTTATCTCTAACTATTCTTTTTGCTTTCAGTATCTTGAGGAATCTCCTATCTAAAGATTTTTCGTATGTGGTTCCTAACCTTTCTAGTCTATCTTTTATCTCACAAGTTTTTATCGTTTCGATAGCAATTTGACCCGACCACATAGCATATGGTATGCCTTTTCCACTTATGGGATCAACTATTCCCCCCGCATCACCCACAGCAAACACATTCTCCTCATAAAGCTTTGGTCTAAGTCCTACGGGGATTAGATGAGGCTTAAAGATTTCCATGGTGGAATTTTTTAGAGCTTCCTTTACATATGGAAGAGTCCAAAACTTTTCAAATTCTTCTCTTGAATTTTTTATTAAATCAATTTGCTTACCCCATCCAACGGTGATTTTGTCAATTTTTGGAATCAACCAAGCATAACCCGCAGGTATTAAGTCTTTGATCCCAAAAAAAAAGTGAAGAGAATCACTTCCAAGAATACTATTAATATAAGGTTTTGTTGTTTTCATTTCTTTAGTAATCGTTAGAACTACATCTTGACTCTTGAAAAAAGGCCATCCTAAAAGTTTCAGAGTTGGAGAGGAAACACCATCAGCGGCAATTACATATTTAGCTTTGTATTTATCTTTATTAGTAGATACTTCGTATGAACCATTTTTCTTTTCCAGGTTAATCATGGCCTCTTTTTCCTTCAGAAGCGCTCCACTATCAACTGCCATATCGGTTAGAAACTTATCAAAAGTACTTCTCCACACAATTGCACCTTTACCTTTCTTTGAAAAATTCTCACCATCTATATGATGAAGTTCCAAAAATTCGAAAACACGTTCAATCTTATCCTCAGGATAATCAATTTCTTCAACAAGTTCCCATGCCATTGCTCCACCACACGCTTTATATCTGCCATTATCGCTAAGCACTTCTTTTTCAAGGATACAAGAAGAGTATCCATTTTCAGCAGCAGCTTTTGCCGCAAACGATCCTCCTGGGCCTGCTCCTATAATAATGATGTCAAAGTTTTTCATAGTTTATCAAAGTTCATACAATAATATTTTTTGTAGTAAAGATATGCTAGAATAAAAATCGTTTCACATAATCAATAATATTAATTATATAATACATAAAATTAGACAACAAAAGAGGAATAAACCTAAAATGAACGCAATCTCAAACTTTGCCTATAAAAGATTAAAGTTATCTGTCTGTTGAGACAAATTTTTTAAGAAATCTTCCATTTCCGATTTCCTTTCTTCACAAATTTTTTTAGCTTCCAAAGTAATTAGTTTAGCGGGTAATTCATTGTAAAATTTTTGAATAAGTTTGATCGCGTTTTTTAAATCAGGAGTCCAATCTTCATTTCCCACTATTGCAAGTAACCTAGTAATACCAATTGTTCCCAGAAAATCTAGCGTGTCAGCGTCATGAAAAATTATTGATTCTAAATGATCGGACGGTTTAGCATAAAACATATGGCTTTTAATCATATCCTTAACAAGAGCTATTTTTTCTTCTGGGAAATTCATTGATAAAAGAATATCTTCAGATTCTTTAACAGCGATATCTGTATGATCTTCACCTTTTTTGTTATAAGGCTCAAAAGCTCCAATATCGTGCAGATATGCTGCTGCAAATAAAGAATCTTTATCTATATCTATTTTCTTCATGGAGGCTAACTGAATAGATAATTCATATATCCGTTCAAAATGTGTGATACCCCACGCTGGATGGTTAAAAGTTTTTACCAACTCAAGAAGTTCTGATTTCCACATTTTTTTATCCAATCTACTCATTAATTTTTATTCTAATTGTTGCGATCACATGAGGTTTAATTTCAAGTATAAATGAATTTTTCTCCATCGTTTTTATAGAAGCTTTAATTTCATTTTGAGGTTCCTCTTCTAAGAAATTTACAATCTGAGCATTTCGTATTTCTATAAAATCACAGATTTTTATTGCAGTTTCTTGAGTTTTTGATGATATATTATAGCACCTAAATATTAATTCATTCCCCACTTCAGACTTCTTTAATGCACTAAGCACTATATTTGAGTTTTCTATTTCGAGAAAGCTTAATTCTTCGGGTAAGTAAGAATCGACTTGGTATCGCGTTGTATCATCGAAAACTGTAAGGACTCCAAATGGAGATAAAACTAAGTTATTTGCTGCTCTCATTGAGGTTCTGACAACGGATGGAGCTATAACTTTAAGTGGGTTATTAAACTCCTTTCCTCTTACATGTGCCTGGCTATCTAACCAATTATTTTTATTATCCTCTATGGAAAGAGAGAGTTCGAAAGTATGATGCCCAAGGCATTGAGCGTTGGGCGCACCTAAATCGGGACCAGCGGGCATTCTTCTTGAAGCAAAATCATTTCTTGACAACCATCCTACACAACGAAGAAGTGTAATTGCCAAAGATACAGTTCCATCTCCGCTCAGAAGAGCCTCGTATTCAGGTAATCCTTTATTAATCACGGAAAATGTTCTTACTTCATCGCTAACTGAAATAAAATCTTTTTGGTGATTTGTAGGTAATGGTTTTTGAACCCATTTATCAGTTTCAGGTAGCTCGACATCTCGAGAAAGAACCATGAAATGTCCATCGCAATTAACTGAATTAGTTTTAATTTTTGTTGGAAAGACCACTCGAATTCTGTGATCCCTGCTAGAATTTTCGATTTCTATTTTGAAGTCAATTCTTTTTATATCCTTATAAAGAGTAATGTAAACATTAATTAAGTTTGAAATCAAAAATTCGTCTCTAATGTATCTATCTTCCGTAAGAGACGCGGGTAAATTGAGATTAGCTCGTAATTTAATTGTTTTCTGAGTTAATCCATCAATAAATGGTGATATCTCGAGAACATTCAAATCTTCTGAAGTAAATTCTAAATCCGTTTGATTATCAAAAGGACCTGAAAAGTCATATTCATCACCCCAATCTCCCATATCCTCAAAATCGCAGATTTTCTCATATATAATCCCATTTGATTTATCTGTAACATTGATTTGTCCTTTTAGACTAATATTTATTTTATAGAATTTGTTTTCAATAGTATTAATACCCAATTTTAACTCATTGTCTTTAATTTTGGATTCTGCAGAGAGCTCTCCAGGAACGATATAATAACATTTATACCCACAGGCAGGAACTTCCGCTAAAAATGAGCAGTAATAGTTGATTGAGCTAACTACTCGATATCTTGGTTCACCCTTAAGTTGGACAATTTGATATGGAACATTATTTCCATTATTATCAATAAGCCTAAATTTTTCTGGAGTGTTATAACCAGATTTGTTAATATTTGAAATTACATTGAAATTCGCAATATCTCTTCTTTCCCATGGAAGAGGATTGAAGACAATTAACAAGACATGTTTTTTATCCTCTTTAGCTCCCAGCAAATCGTACAAATATAATATTGAGTTTTTGAAGACTTCATTTCCTATTTGCTCTGACCAATCAAACCTTGTTTTCATCTCATCGTGAACCTGATCAATGCTACAACCACAAATCGAGTCGTGAGGGTGGTTTTTGATTAACCATTTTAACCCAGTAGTTATGTATGTCTGAGGATAATTAAATTTCTTGTATTTATCGAGAGCCCATGTGATTGTAGATAATGGTTCAGTGTATTTCTCGTACAGGTATTCAATAGATGTATTTCTCTGTTTAATCCACATGCGGGCTGATATAACTCCCGAAAGTAGATTATAATATTTTCCTCCTCTTAATTCACCTTGAAAGGTCTTTAATTGTGGTTTTACCCCCAAAACTTTATCCACATAATACTCAAAATCATTTTGCTCTAAGAGCGCATCTGGATTTAGTTCGTTCCATTGACTTACAATTTTGGGAATTTCAGGTTTAGCTTCGTGGTGATCTTCCCCACTGTTTAAAAGGACTAAAGGTGTTGCAGTTAACTTTTCGAAACTAGAGATAACTCTTTTGATTTTATTAATCGCTAATTTATAGATGCCAGTTTTTTTTGAAAACTTTAAATTTGCGACAGAACCATACCCAAACCGTAAAAAAATCGCTAGTATCGAACTAGACTCTCCAGGGGAATTCCATGTAAATTCTATATTCAAATTTTTTTCTTCAAATTCGTTACCAAATCCTCGCATGAATAAAACAGAAGGAATTTCAAACCCTTGAAGAATTTGAGGAAGTTGGGCAATGTGTCCAAATGGATCTGGAATATACCCCGCTTTCATAACCCTTCCAAATTTCATTGCATCCTGATGCCCAATAAGTAAATTCCTTATTAGAGATTCTCCACTTACTAAAAATTCGTCAGGTAATATATACATAGGCCCAATTGAAAGCCTTCTTTCTTTTACATACTTTTTAATTTCTTTTTCTGACTCAGGCCGTACTTCAAGGTAATCTTCCAAGGGGATTGTTTGTCCATCAAGTGTAAAATTTGCATAATTAGGATCGCTCCTTAAGATGTCAAGAAGTTTATCCATTAATAGAACTAGTTTAGCTCTATATTCTTGGAATGGAAGGTACCATTCGCGGTCCCAGTGTGTTTCCGGGACAATAATTATATGATTAGCTTTCATTTTAAATTCAAATTAATTTGTCTACCTAATTATAAACAAAAAAGAATGAAGATTTTAAATATTTTTTAAATTCAGTTTTAACTAGGAATAATCAAAAACGGATTTTCCAACGACACTATAATGGGATTTCTCACCTAATAAATATAGAAGTGTTGGAACCATATCAGTAGTTTTACAATATGAAAGATTCATCCTAGGAATGTTAGAAGCTCCACCAATTATAAATGGCACCGTCATTGACTTTTTTAGCCCAAGATCATGAGAATATGGAGAACTTGGCATTGTTTTTCCGTGTTCGTATCCAAATCCGTATTCGCCAAGTGTAGATGTTATAATATCACATGATCGGGGATTTTTAAAATAACGCGGAACTTGATCTACAATCATAGGGAAATCTATCTGGTTTGTAACTTTGAGCCACTCATCGATTGTATGACCTTTATTATCTAAAAGGCGAGCAGATTCCTCACGTTCATTATATTTATAGAAATCTTTGGTATCAGGAATATACTTTGTCTTTTGCTTTATTCCATGTCCCTCGTACTCGATCTTATCTTTTAATAATTCCCCGGTCTTTTCGTCTCTATGCTCCAGATAAATGATTCCCTTATCTGGAGTATTATTATCGTCTCGATAATACATCAATTTTACGCCGGGAATTTTCCATAAAACTTCAAATAAATTCAATTTCTTATTGTCCGGACTACTGGTGACGAATTCTTTTAATTGATTGAATGAAGGATGATGAAACCAATCTTTACCCCGGAAATTAAAGAAACCAACACCACCAATGTGTGCATCGAAATCTCCCGTTCCTTTTTTTGGTACATACTGCATTAACCCTTTCTCTTCAAAATATGGTGCAATATCGTACATATTTTCTGATTTATAATTTCCATGGTCAGAAATTATTCCAATAGCAGTAGATTCGAAATAACCCGTATTTTTTAAAGTTTCTATAAGATTTCCAATATATTTATCGCATTTAATTAACTCGGTGATATACTCGGGGTGATCAAATCCCTTACGATGCATTAAATCATCTGTTTTAGGAACGTACGCAACAGTTACTTTAGGCACATTTTTCTCCTCAAAAATGCTTTTAGGATCCTTAAACACCTTCTCAACTCCCCGTAATATCGAAGAACTCGTATATTCTTTGGGTGGTATTAATATTGAACCTCGATTTATAAGGTTCAACGAACTTAAAAAATTACCATCTCCTGCCTGTTCAAAAATGGTTTGACAATTGGTACCTAAATCGTTATTTAATTTGAGCAGGGAACTTCCTTTTCCATAGTTTCTAATAATTGGAAATTTTTTCCCTTCTACTGGAGGATCTGATCTTCCAACCCAATGATACATGGGTGCCCCACTTCCTTCCTTTGGGAAGTATCCCGAATAAGAACCAATAATTATGTTACTATAGCAAGGAAAAGTAATACTGGGGTAGGAGGTGATACAATTATGAGAGAAGATTCCATTCTTAGCAATCTGAGCTATATTAGGTAGCTTTCCTTTACCTATTAGATCAAATAAATGAGATGACCTAACATCATCTATTACTATTAATATTACTTGATCTACTAAACTATTTCGAGGCATAATGAATACATAAATAATTTTTTAGTATTTTAATTCGTATTAAGATAAGAACTTTGTTTAGTAATTTCAAAATCATAAATTTCAAGAAGAATTTCGGAAAATTTTTGTTGAATGCTACATTTAGTCAGACAAATGAGTGAAGTAGTAGAGAAAAATTTTGTAGTGGGAATTTTAGGGGATAACTTTGATATAAATAATTTAATAGGACAATCCCTAGGTTCTCCAGGAACAAAATCAGATATTCTCTTTTACAATAGGTTGGATCTTAGCTTAAATCAGGTTTTTTGTGGCTTGACTCCTCTAGATTACCCCGAAAAAATCAAGCCACTTTTACAAACATTAGTTATTTCTAACATTCATATTCTTGTTATAGACTTAAATACAGGGTTAAACGCCTCTATTGGAGAAATTCTAGTTGCGATGGACCTATTTTACCGCCTTTACAGGACAAAAACACTAATTGTAATAGCTGATATTAATTCCAAAACAGAGTGGAAGTTGAGTGAAACAAAAAAGAAAATTGAAGCGATTTTAGAAACAACCAGTTTGAAAAATACCGCAATTTTCGAACTTAGAACTAAAGAAGATTACGATAATTTAAAGAAGGAAATTATACATTTGGGTGTGAAACTCTTAGAAAAAGAATCCTCTAATGAAGTCTTTACTAAGATACTTATCGACCATGTTTTTCCTGTGAAAGGTATAGGTACAGTGATATTAGGTATAGTAAAACAAGGAAAGGTTGAGAGTGGTCAGTTATTAGAAATTACCGGTTATGAATCTGCAGTAAAAAAGGTTATAATTAGAAGCATCCAAAAACATGATAGAAACTTCAAAGTTGCATACGAGGGTGATAGAGTAGGTCTTGCGTTAAAAGGGAATATTTCCCCTCAAGATGTTAGTCGAGACAACATTTTAGTAAGTCCTGGAGTTTTTAAGAATGTGAATGAAATAAAAGCCAGAGTTTTTATCAACCAATTTTTTAAACCCAAAGGAGGTATTATTAAACCAGGTGACGGTACACAATACTTTGGTTTAGTAGGATTAAAAGTTTCTCCGCTTAAATTTATAGATGGTCAAGATATACTTCCCGGTAAGAGCGGAATTGTAAGGATACATTTTGATAAATCCGTCGTATATGATGGGACGGAACTTAAAGGTATCATAACGGAACAAAATCGCTTTACCAACAAACTACGCATAGTAGGATATTTTTCGCAAACAATGGACTAAAAACTTATATACGTTTTAAGAGCTAATTATAAGCAATCAATATAAATTGATTAGCAAATAATTTAATTATGGAAACTGTCCACCGAATATTTATCAAGAATTCTTCTCGTATGGATGAAATCGAGTCAAATACAATTGATCTGATCGTAACTTCACCACCTTACCCCATGATAGAAATGTGGGATTCGTTATTTTCAAAATTAAACGAGAAAACTCAAGTAGCACTTCAAGAAGGAGCCGGATTTAAAGCGTTTAACCTTATGCACGCGGAGTTGGAAAATGTTTGGTGTGAAGTCGTAAGAGTAGTTAAACCCGGTGGAATTGTATGTATTAATATTGGAGATGCTACAAGAAAAATAAGTAATAATTTTCAACTGTTTCCTAACCATATTAGAGTAATAATGTTTTTTCAGAACAATGGATTTGTCGTATTACCGAGCATTTTATGGAGAAAGCCCACAAATAGTCCCAATAAATTTTTAGGATCGGGTATGCTCCCAACTAATGCATATGTTAGCCTTGAACACGAGTATATCTTAATTTTTAGAAAAGGAGATGAAAAGAGAAAACTCCCCCCAGCATTTGAGCATAGATATCATAGCGCCTATTTTTGGGAAGAAAGGAATAAATGGTTTTCGGATATTTGGCTAGACCTTAAAGGGGTATCACAAAAAATGGATAATCAAATTAGGAATAAGGAAAAATTAAGAGAGAGGTCTGCGGCATTCCCATTAAAATTGCCCTATAGGTTAATTAACATGTTTTCTATTTATGAAGATATTATATTAGACCCCTTTTGGGGGAAAGGTACGACAACATTCGCTGCGATGATTTCTGGGAGAAATTCTATCGGATACGAGATTAATTCTGAATTCTTGGAAAGCTTTAAAACTGATCTTAAAGATTTAAAAAATACTGCTCAATCGATTAACAGTAAACGCCTGAAAGATCATATTGATTTCATAAAAAATTACAAGAAGAAAGGAAAGGATCCTAAGTATAAAGCTAAGAATTATGAGTTTTCGGTTATTACTAAGCAAGAAACCGAAATATTATTATATTCAATCAAAAATCATAGAGAACATAAAAATAAATTTACTGTCCTTTATAACAAATTCGAGTTAGAATAAACCAGGAATTAGATACAAACATCATTAGTGATTTATTATTTAAATCCAAACTCTCGCAGAGTTTTCATCAAATAACTTTCCTACTTGGGTTTTTTATTTGAATCATTAATTAGGATTTAATCATTACAATCAACTGATTTTTGGAGATTTAGTTTCAAAAACGCTTCCTCTTGTTTATTCCTCTGTTCTGATTTTACCGATCTGTTGACTTGAGATAAAAATTTTATTGCATTATTTTTACCTTCTTTAATGTTTTCAATTAATTCCTCTTTGTTTAAAGCTCCAGAGATAGTTAATGCGGTTTGAAACGATTGGTCAGGCTCTAAAGTTTTAAACTCAATTTGTAAAGCCGAAAGAATTTCTCCTGCCTTATCGTATAAAGTATTTGATAAATTTAAATTTTCATGATCAATTTTAAAGTCCTTAGTTAAGCAAGTTTCATAAAATGTCGTTCGAGATATAGGAGAAAAACCAGCGTATAAATTTGTTGCATCGTATTGGTAAAGTATATCGTTTTCATCATCATAACCGGATAAATCGTTATCAAATCCCTCTAATCCGTTGATGTCAAAGTCAAAAACAAAGTACATTGAGAAATCATTTAAAGCATAGTCAGAAATGTTTTTCAATGTGAAGTAAGTATTGATGTAAGGAACTTTTGGAGGATTAAAAACATCAATATATAATCGAATCAGTGAACTCTTATTTCTAAAATCGATTGGTTGGAGTTTCTTTTCTTTTATTAGAATATTAAGGTATTCGTTTATGTCAAAATCAAGTGTAATTCGATTTATCGTAGTTCCGGTTCTACTGTTTACCATTTTATATATGGGAGTTGGTTCGATATTCTTCAGTAATACTGGAATTGTTTCTAAATTCTTACCTTTCAGTTTAAAACTGAACCAGGGTCCAGAAAACTCTTGCTCCGTGAGAAATAAAAGGTATTTGCCTTTATATGTCACTTCTTTTATCGAAAAGCCCATTAGATACCCAGATTGATTTCAAGCAGCCAAAACATCGTTGAATAAAACCTTTAATACTATTTTTCAATAACCTCCTTTGAATGTTTTAAAAATTCTTATCGTCTATATTCGATATCTATTTTACAAATTTAAGAATAAGCAAGGAATTTAAAAAGTTATTAATATTTCAATTACATTTTTTCGATGAATCTGTATGCAATGTAAAGGAATGCCTCGTTGACATTTTCCCCCGTTAGAGCTGATGTTAAAATGTAATGGAAACCAAGTTCTTTAGCAACTACCTTTATTTCCTCTTCACTAACGACTAATTCTTCTTGTAAATCCGATTTGTTACCAACTATAACAACTGGTATATTGCGTGGTACAGATTCTTTAATATCTTTATACCACGTTTTTACACTTTCTAGATTATTTGGACGGGTTCTATCTATTACAATAAAAGCTGCGCTCGCCCCCTCGTAAAACCTATGCCTATATGGTGCCATTGAGCTGATTTGACCTCCGATATCCCACAAAACAAAGTTAACTTCTGTGTCTTCGTCCATAATTACGGTTTTTTTAGAAATTTCAACTCCTATAGTTGAGATATAGCTATCTGAAAACAGATTTTCAATAAATCTTCGAATCAGAGACGATTTTCCGACTTTGAAATCCCCCGTTAATATCAGTTTCGATGTGAACTGGCCCTTAGGAAGCTTACCTTCTCTTCTTTTTGACAACACTCGAATAATCTCTGGTATATCTGTTGAGACTTTATCGTAGCCCTCTAACACGAGTTCAATCTTTCCAGCAATATATTCCGAATAAATTCTTAACTCGACATCTGAAGTAGTAGGATCAGCTATAGTAGTTAATATAGACCGAGGTCCCATGGAACAATACGCAAATTTTTTATCTTGCATCGATGTAATATTGAAAAAGTTACTCTGCGTCTGGAACTCGCTCTTTATTCGGTCAATATATATATCTAGAAATGCTGAAATTGCTCCCATTACGGAATCAGAATCTTTTCCTCCTTTTTCTTTGCTTTCTGATGCGATAATAAAACCATCTCTATCGCAAATTGCCACCGCTACAGCACCGTCAATATCAAACATATAATTTGTTAATAACGATTGAAGTAAATCAAGGTTGGGTAGATTTTCCATAGGAATCATCATAATTGCTTGTTCTATTAAAAATAGTATAGTTTTAAAAAATATAAATATAGCTATAAAATTGCTACAATACGTCTTAATTACACTCTGATTATCTCCATAACATAGATTTATTTATTTCAGAACTTCCATAGTTTTTTTAGAATGGAAGAACGCGTAATAAAACACGAGGAAAACATAGCTAAAATTCTAGGTCGGGTAATTTCTTTATGTAAACAAACAGAACTAACTGATCTAGCAAAAAAGGGAGAACAAGTTCTAAAAGCCTATGAAAATGCAAAAAAAATTCGATAATATCGGAATGAAACGTTTATTTTTAATGCCGAAGTATTAGAAGCGTCTCTGGATTTTTTTTAAAGAATACTTTTCCTTTGTTATATATCACCATATTATTCTCCTTTTTATTTGAAATATTTTTACTTTCATCTATGATGGATAATACACCTCTGAAAAAAGGTTTAGTAGGAGAACACCAAGTAGAGGAAATTTTATTCAGGGCTGTGAATCTTTTTAGGAAAACGGGATTAACAGATCTAGCAGAAAAGTGGGATAAAATTTTAAAAACCTACATAGGGAAAAAAGATTTGACTTAAATGATCCACGTCTAATTACTTTTCTTCCCTACTTTTATAAAATTTGAAATGTACAACCTTTGTTCTTCTGAAATATTATAGAGATCAAAAATAAGAGAATCTAAACTATTTTGTAGCTTGATATATAGATTATCATCTTTTTTACATGAAATTGAGATTTTTTTAACAAGATCGATAATTTTATTTGCAAGTCCCTTCTCCTCATTGCTTTCAGGAATTTTAACAGGTAAACTCCTTAATTTTTCTATTAAAATCCTTGGAAATAATCTTTTATAAGAGCTAAATGATTTTATAAGGTAGTACGAGAGTAAGTGAGAATTTAATAGACCTAAAAGATAATATTGGTTAAATTCTAAAACAGGGGTCTGAATAATTTTTAGGTTATAAATCGATTGAGATGTAAACGCATTTTCATCATAAGCAGCACATATCATGTTCTCTTGACTTAACTGCCTAATAACGATTTTGCTTTTGTAAATTTCGTGGTTTTTATAATTAATCCCCTCTACACCAAGTTTAATATACTTATAATTTCTGATTACATATCTATTTAGTGAATATACAAACGGTACATAAGCGTTTTCTGATTCCTTAGAAATGCCATCTACTACGATCTTATCTACTGAATTTGAATTTAAGAAGGAACCGCATTCAGGACATTCCAAATTACCTTTTGGTAGCGGCAAATTCTTACCACAGACTTCACAGTAAATTATCTCACCTTCTTTTCCTAATTCCACTCCTCTGCTTATTAAAATCCTAAATCGTGAATCTTTCATAATATCAAATAATTTAGGAAAGCCCGAATTTAATTGTTCAAGGATATTTATATCTCTCTGAGTTAGATTGATAAGAAAGTTATAATCCCATTTTCCAATATCATGTTGTTTTAGATAAGATTCTGATCGATCGTTTTTTAAAGATTGTTTAATTAATATTTTATTGTTTAGCCTTTCTTTTTCTCTTGGTTCTTTCTGTAAAACTAGAATTATATTCGAAACAACGGGCTCCTTAAATCCTAAACCTAAATAACATATTTCTTTTATTCTAGTTAAGTGATAGATGTGTATTCTAATAATTTTGCGGTTTGAGAGAACTAAAAGAGAATCAGGAATTATATATCCTAATGCCCCACCTTCTTCAAGAATTTTTATTCCAATTTCGATAAATAATTGATAATAATCATATTGACCCTTATTTGTCTTCAGAGGGAGTTTTTCAATTATTTTTCTATGTTTTTGTGGAATCGCGCGAATGAATAAATAAGGGGGATTTCCTACTACATAGTTGTATTTGTTAGTAAAATTATATTGGAGGGTATCTTTATTGATAATATTGAATTCTGGTATGAGGTAATCTTTATTTTCTTTTACGATAATCTTAAAAAATTCGAAGAGAGAAAAATACAAGTTGACTTGACATAAAATGCAGGCAACTGGACTAATGTCAATACCAGAAATATTTACTATAATTTTAGATATAATCATTTGAGCTTGTTCAGGAGTTAACTCTGAATTCCCTTTCGGTGTAGCTTGCTTTCTTAATTTTCCTAAGAGAACTTTCACTGCTCTAATTAAAAAACTCCCAGAACCACAACTCAAATCTATTAACTTTCTATTTTCAATATCTTGCTGATCTATATACCCAACACTCTTTAATATGTAATCAACTATTTGAATGGGCGTGAAAAATTCACCCATTATTTTTCTTTGGGAATGAGGAACATCTTTTTCGTATAATTTAGCCATGATATCCAATTCAAAACTGTGATCATCCCCTTTTTCTTTATGATATATTTCTTTAGAATCGATTTCAGATAAATTTTCAACAATTTTATGAATGAAATCGTTTACTTCATTATCTCTTACATTGATTCCATAGCGTTTCATTAAGTTTGATATTATTCCCCTTTCAATTAGAAAATCAGTAAAATCGCTCATATAGTTCGGTTAAGGATATTATAAGTTAAATAAAATTTTATCTTACTATAGTTCTATCTAACCAGAATAAAGTTTTATATTTAATTAAGAGTTCTTAAAGATTATGGAAATCAGCAAAAGAGAGCTATATAGCTTTAAAGAAAGAAAATTTCCAGAAGAAATTTGTTTTAGCCCAATCGGGATAATAAATTCTCCATTTACAGATTTAACGGGAATACCTATCCAACCAAGCATGTCAAATGCGAAAGGAAAGATAGAGATATTTAAGCGTTATCAAGACGCTTTAAAAGACTTAGATGGGTTTTCATACATTTTTTGTATATATTTTTTTGACATGGTAAGGTTACCCGTCCCACTTCAGTCAAAACCCTTTTTGAAAGACGAAATTAAGGGTGTTTTTGCAATACGTACTCCCTTTAGGCCAAATCCTATTGGAATATCTGTATTAGAACTTATTGAAATTAAAGATAATACTATATATGTCAACAAGTTAGATATTTTGGATAAAACACCCATAATAGATATCAAACCCTTCATACCTCAGTTTGATAATCGAGAAACAAGTAAAATTGGATGGTTAAAAGGCAATATAAGGAGAAAAGTAAGTTAATAGATCAATATTATTTACAGAATATCATGTAAAACTTCATATAAGGTGCTAGACCAATATATATTTATATAATACTTTCTTCAATCAATTTTGACAAGAAAGAAAAGGAAATTCATCACTGAAGAATTCTAATAAGATAGATGATTGCAAGCATATTTATCAGTATTTTTATTATATTCTTAGGATCTGGTTTAATTTATGTAATATTTAAAAGAGAGAATTACGAAGCTGAAATAGGATTTATTATTATTCTTATTGTATACTTAATAAGTGAAATAACATATTTTATTTCATTCAATTTATCAGCAGAAACTTTCTTCGAAATCCCATCAACATTGTTTATATGGTATCTTTCAATTATTACAAGAAATTTTTCTATAGGAATGTTTGCAGCAATCCAGAACCTCGAGTTAAATAAAGACAGTAAAGTGCGATTTCTACCCGTACTGATTTATATTTTTATGGGAGGAGTCATTTTAAGCTTATTATTCGTTCCTAATTCTTTTAAAGTAATCCAAATAGGGATTGAATACTACTACTTATTTAACAATACTAATTTACTAGCTTCAATTAACCTATTTAGTTTTTGTGTTGTTCTATTTTCTTGGATAATACAAATAAAAGGATATAATAAGTTTGCTGATAAGAAATTAGGCAAATATTATTATATCTTTATGTTTCTTTTTAGCTTACACATTTTACTTTACAATTTCTATATTATTACTCCAAATATTTATTTTAAAATACTTCATTTATCCTTCTATGCTATTGGTTTTGGATATTTTGTCCATATTATCGTTAATAAACCTAATTTGTTTGCAGTTTTTACAAATAAGATATATGATTTTATTATTTTCCATAAATCAGGAATCTTGCTTTACTCCTATAACTTTCAAACAAGAGAAGAAGTTGACGAGAGTCTCTTGAAAGGTAGTATTTTGATCGGAATAAGTCATATCTTGGCTAACTTATCTAATTTAGAAGCTCAAGTAACGCACATAAAAATGGAAGAGCGTGCAGTTGTATTTAATTTCAATACCCAATTAGGTTATGCTGCCTTATTAATAGCAAAACATAGAAATAAGATCCTAGAAAAATCAATTGAAAACTTTATGAACGAGTTCTCCACAATCAATAAAGAAAGCTTAAAAAAATTAAGTGGTTTAATAGATGTATCTAAATTTAAAAATGCTAAAGAGCTCATTGATCAGAATTTTCGTCACTTTCTTCCTGAGAAATAATTAAAAACAAAAGTTTCTTCTATTAAAAGAAAGAAGTATTCTTTTGACTTTCAAATGGCATCATATTATTAGTAGATTTATGTAAATATGAATTATACAACTCCCTTATCATTAATTATTGGTTATTTTTTCATACTATCCTTAAGTTTAATAGTGTCATTTCACGTTATAAGAAATCGAAAGAACTATGGAACACCATTTATGGGTTTATTGATTGCAGCTACAACCTTTAGCTTAGGTTTTATGCATGCTACATTTTACACACTTTCAGTAGTTTTTTTCATCTCGGAACAGATTAATATTTTCTTCTGGAAATTCTCAATTTTAGCATGGTTTGTTTCACTAATAGTAACTTCGCTTCTCTTCTCATCCTTTAGAGAATATAAAAAAATAAAATCTTTTCCGTTTTTATTCTACACCCTCTTTCTTGGTTTATTAATTGGTGCTTTATTAATTCCTGATTCAATAATGTTAAGTCTTAGTATATCTCTTCCTTCATCAATTATTTTCATTGATCCTTCTCTAATTAATTATTTCTTTAATTTCATTACTGGAGTAATAATAATCTTTTTCCAAATACTAGTTATCTCTCATTTTCTTTATATAGCAATAATAATAAATATCCAATCAAAAAAAAAAGAAGAAACCTTGCCGATACTTATAAATGCTATTATTTTTTCAATACCAATTCTACTTAATATTCTTTATATCTTGTTCCATCAAACTCCCTTTAGAGATTTTTTTATAAGAGATTTATCCATAATAATTCTCTGGATCTCATACTTCGGTGTTAGTATAATGATCATTAGAAGACCGGAATTATTTTTCGTTTTACCAAATAGAATATATTCTATTAATATTTATCATAAATCGGGTATATTGCTATATTCCTATGATTTTGAAGACCAAACTGATTCTAATAACGATTCCACAATCTGGGGTAATATCCTTATAGGTTTAAATCATATTCTTAGCGAATTTTTAGATAAAAAAGACAAAATTAATGTTATTCAAACTAAGGAAGCTGATATAGCTGTTAAATATGAAGAAGAGAGCGGCTACGCTTTAATTGTTATTACCAATAGAAAAAATAGTATAGTAGAAGATTTCATGAATAAGTTTTCATACGAGTTTAATCGAAAGTATAAGAATGAACTTAGTGAGATTCTAGACATCAACAAGATTATAAATGTCTCAGAATTCAGTGGTTTGAAAGATTTAATCGAAAAAAATTTTCATTTATATCTATAATTTTTTACCCTAATCAAAATTACTAAATCTTAGATATCTAAACATTTTTTAATGAATGTCACCCTAGGATTTCATAAGATGGAACAAATTGAAATTCATGATGAGGAATGGGAGAGGGATTGGAAGAATATAGTAGATATTTTCGAAACCATTGATCATCTCGAAAGTTTATTTAAAAACTTAGAAGTGTCATACTTAAGAGAAATTCAGCAAAAAGTATTGCTTTTAAATCTTGAGAAATACGCTTGGTCCCTCCAAAATTACATCATAGAGAAATATTCACGCGTGTAGTTAATAAGGAATCGGTATTTTAAGGTATAATCTTAACTCTTCCTAGTGAGTATTTTAATTTTAATCAATTTAAAATAGTATTGAAAATTTAATTCTCTATTAAAATTTAATTCTCTATTAAATTCTAAATTAGTATTAAGTTGATTTATATGAGTACACGATTTAGTAAAGGTCAAAAATGGAGTTTTTCTTTAGGGAATGGCGTAGAATGGTTCATTAATAGTGCATTTAATCTGTGGGTCTTTACATTTTATTTCGCTGCGGTAGGCATGGATGTTGGTTTAATCAGAACGGCGTTTATTATTTGGACAATTTGGAACGCGATAAACGATCCTTTGATTGGATACCTTTCGGATAGAACAAATAGCCGATGGGGGCGTAGACGGATTTATATTATGGTTGGTGTAATTCCGGTATTAGCCTTGGAGATCTTAATTTGGTTACCTCCTTTAAGTGGAGATATGGCGCAATTCTTTTATCTTCTTATTATGTTATTGTTATACGATACGGCTTATACACTGATTGCGCTTCCTACAGATTCTCTGTTTCCAGAATTATATACGACGGTAGAGGAAAGAACCCAAGTTAACACTATAAGACAGATCTTAGCAGCGATTGGTTTGATCTTAGCAGCTCTTGTTCCAGGAATTTTTATCGGAGAACAAGACACAATAGATGGGTACTTGATGAATGGTATTGTAACAGCTATAATCGTTGGAGTCGCAATGTTTATATTTCTTAAATGGGGTGCTGTTGAAAGAGAGGAGTTTAAACTTGATTACAAGCATGGATTTAGTTACTTTAAAGCGTTGAAGATCACATTTAAGAACAGAGGATTTGTGCTCTACATTATTATGTTCTTCTTTTATGAGTATATCCTATTATTGCTCGCTACTATTGTGCCGCTATTTTCCGCAGAAATCCTCGGAACAACTACAGCTTTCGAAACATCGATCCTCATGGGATTATTGTATATTGTTGGAATTGTATCTATGTTTTTATGGAAAAAGCTCGATGTTAAACTTGGTGGGAGACTTGGATATGGGATATCAATGGTCTCGTACGTACTAGCAACTATACCGATGTTATTTATTTCTTCATATATGATATCGATTTTCGTCGTAATTCTAATGGGTATTGGTTTTGGAGGGATGCTGTATTTTATCTGGTACATTGTTGCAGATTGCATTGACCACGACGAGTTAAAAACGGGTGTCAGAAGAGAAGGAATGTATTTTGGTATTGCTAATTTCTTTATGCGACTTTCGATGGTTCTTTCCATTATTACAATAAGCATAGTCTTTACAGAAACAGGATGGGAAGAATATGTGCCTAACATACCAGATGTAAAGGTTGGCTTAAGGTTTTTATTTGTAATCGTTCCTGCGATCGCAATAGGAATTTCATTAGTTGCTCTCTATTTTTATCCATTTACGAAGAACAAAGTTTTAGAAATGAAGGAAAAACTTGCGGAATTACACGAAAGTAAAATGGGAAAAGTAAAATCTTCCTAAATTTTTTTTTATATTTGCTTAAGAGCTTGTTCTAAATCTTTTATAATGTCATTGGGGTCTTCTAAACCTATTGAAAATCTGAAATGTGTATCTGACATATTCATTCTACGTTTTTCCCAAGAAGCAAGGTCAAACCCAGTCATAACTGATGTGTATTCTATTAGTGAGGTAGTATCTCCTAGCGATACTCCGACTTTGATTAATTTTAACAAATCGATAAATTTATAGCATTCTTCGATTGTCTCTAGTTCGAAACCAATCATACCTCCGAAATCTGTCATTTGCTTTTTAGCTAATGTATGATCTGGGTGTGATTCTAAGCCGGGATATATCACTTTTGCTACTTTTGGATGTGAATCTAAAAATTTTGCGGCTTTCATAGCGTTTGAACAATGGCGCTCCATCCTCATGCTAAGAGTTCTACACCCTCTTAATATTAACCAAGCACTGAATGGATGCATTACAGCTCCTTGTGTTTCTAACCAGAAATACCTAATGTTTAGCAATTCATTTTTTGGTCCTATTATCGCACCTCCTAAGGTATCTCCATGCCCATTAACATATTTAGTAAGACTTTCAACAACCAGGTCTGCCCCTACGCTTAATGGTTTTTGTAACGCTGGAGATGCAAAAGTGTTATCGACAATACATCTCCCGTTTACTTCATGGATTAAATCTGCACATCCCTGAATGTCTAAAACATCTAAATTTGGATTAGAAGGTGTTTCAACGAATATAAGTTTAGTATTTTCATCAATTGCATTCTTTAATTCCTTAAGGTCTCTCATATCGACAATTTTTGTCATAACACCAATTTGAGAGTAAATTTTGGTTAATAGGCGGTAAACTCCAGTATATTGATTATTGTGAATAATAACATTGGGAATGTTTTCAGGATTAGTTTGAGGTAGTAAAGCTCTAATTTTTTTTGGACGTAATCTTTCTACACGGCGTTGTAATATGCTCGAACACGCTAAATGGACTGCAGCCATCCCTGAAGCCACGGAAACTGCATTTTTACCGCCATGAAGTGTAGCAAGCTTTTGATCAAGGGCGTATAAAGTAGGGTTTTCTGTACGAGAATAAATATAGTGATTTTTTAGGAATTCTGTTAAAGAAGAATAAGCGTATGATTTCGTTGCATATAGAGGTGTTCTTAAGCTCCCTTCTGCTGTAGGATAAGGATCCTCACCAGCTCTTCCTTGCTGTGAGTCAAAGTGTAACTTATCCCATTTCTCTCTCAATTCCTTATTTTTTTGATCTGGTGTTTTTTTTCTCTTATCGTCAGACATTATTTAATCCTCCAAACCATTTACAATTTTAGGCACAGTAACATCATCCATATCTTCACCCTTTCGAAAATCATCATAACTGCGAGATGATATAATCTTGAAATATTTTTGAAATTTTACCTCAATTTCTTCAGAAACTCCAGGACCTTTTTGTGTTTCAAGAATTTTATCTACTTTTTCTCTCGCTCTCTCAATTATATCTTTAGCCCCGTTTCTCTGCCATATACCCCGGCGATCTCTATCAGCTAATTTCGGAACAAACAATTCTTTTCGAGTATTTTTAGCAGTGTGTCTTAACATTAAATAATTTTTGTTCTCTAATGCTACTTTAGTAATTTCATTAATAGCAATACTTTCCTCATCAACTCGTATGCCATTAAACCCTCGTTTAACAATATCGATTAGTTCATCATCAATAACCAGTAACTCTAACGCTTCTGCTAGAGAAGACTCATAGGTACCCGCACAAGTAATGTAATTTATTCCCGCGTTAGCGGAACAAAAAAGCGTCATAAACCTTTCAAACCCATTTTGAATATCAAAACATTTGGATTCAGTAACTAGACCAGGTCCCCTTGAAGGTATGTTGTAATAGGCTGCTAATTGTGCCGCTCCAATAGTAATTAGACCCGTCTCAATCGATCCCCACGCAACATTACCAGTTGGTGGATCCATTGGAGCATTCATTGTTGAATAAAAGACCGGACAACTGGGGTTAATAAGTTGGGCAAGTGTGATTGAAGATAATGTTTCCATGTTGGATTGAATGAGTAAGCCTGCTAGAGTTACAGGAGCAGTTGCACCCGCACTAGCAGCTGGAGCGATTATTGTGGGTTGTTTATGTTTTGCAAATACAAATAATCCGTTTAACTGCAATTTGTTTAAAGTGAGTGGGCTAACAGGATTGAAAAATCCAATCAAACGAGGTTTTTTCTTTAGTTCTTCTTCACCTCCTACGACGATAGAAGTGAGATTCATCATATCTTGGGATGCTACGCGTCCTAAACATCCTAAACCATAAGGTTTAGTGCTATGGGTTGCCCACGCTTTTATTGCGTGATAATGCAGCTCTAAATACGGAACATCATTCGGCCACACATCAACATGCGAACACATTATATTTTTCAAGGTATCTACAATGCGAATTTGCTTAATCGTATCTTCTAAAACTGTTTTTCTAACCTCTTTCTTCTTTGTTGGATCGTAAATCTTAACCGGAGTTCCTACAGTTGCGAAGTTCACACTCTTAGTATTTACTTCAAAATTGAAAGATCCATCAGACCCCCATAAAGTAAATTTATTTGGCACATGTTTGAGCTGTTCTGCAATTAATTCTTCTGGAAATTTCACAAAATAAGTAGAATTATCAACAATTGCCCCATTTTCTTTTAAAAGATTGCGTGCTTCTTCAGATTCGACTTTGATTCCTACTTTCTCTAAAAGTTTTAACGATTCTCCATGTATAAGTTCAATTTCATCTTTTTCTAATACTTCAAGTTTATTCATTTTCATTTTTCTTCAATCTCGAAATTCAAGATGATGAGTAATTCTATGATAATAAACCAATGGTTTATGAAAAACTTTTTTTTCAAATGATTATATCTTAATACAAAAAAATCATAATTTACAAGCTGGTCGTAAAGTGTCGATAAATGAGAAAATTAAAGATCTAGTCCTCGAATGGGATACAGAAGGGTTGAAGAGTTTCTGCCAATCAAATCTCAAAAGTAATACAGCTACAGCTTCAAATTTATTAAAGATGATCGGAGAAGTCATGAAGTACGTAGGAGATCAATTTGAAGATGAAGAAATCTTTTTGCCTGAGTTAATTGGTTCTGCTGAGACTGTAAAGGCTGTTATTGACGAAGTTTTAGATCCTGCAATTAGAGCTGCTGGAGAGGAAAAGGAAACAATGGGTAAAGTGGTGATAGGAACTGTAGAAAGTGATGTTCATAGTATTGGTAAAGATCTTGTGGGATCCTTTCTATTTTCTAATGGATTTGAAGTATACAATTTAGGAGTAGAAGTTACTGCTGATCAGTTTATTTCTAAAGCAGAAGAAGTAGGAGCGGATGTTATAGGTCTTTCATCTCTGTTAACAATGTCTATGGACTTTCAAAAGCAAGTAATTGAAGAGCTTAAAAATAGAGGTTTAAGACAGAAATACAAGGTAATTGTAGGAGGTTCTCCTACTTCAGAAGATTGGGCGGAGCAAATTGGTGCTGACGGGTGGGCCGATGACGCAATTGAAGCTGTAGAACTAATCAAACGCATAATGAATGAAGAGGTGAAAAATACTTGAAGTTAAAAAAAATTGAAGTCTTCACAAAAGATGAACTTGAAGCAGTTCATTCTGCGTCAATGACCTTACTATCTGAAGTTGGAATAAAAGTTGATGCAAAAGATGCTAGAGATATTTTAAAAGAAGGAGGTGCTGAACCAGATGAGAAAACAAACTTTGTAAAATTCCCGGAATCTCTTGTGAAAGATAAATTAAAAAGTGTTCCAAATTCGTTTAAATTAAATGGTCCTGATGGCTCGTTCAATTTTGAAGTAAATACAACTACAACTCAATTTGCCACAATCGGAACACCGGTAAAAATATACGATCCTTCTAGTAAAAAGGGAGTTAGGAAATCAGTTTTAGCAGATACTATAGAGCAAATTAAAGTAATTGACAGTTTAGAAAATATAATGTGCTCTCACATCGATGTTTGGCCAAATGATGTGTCCTATATAACGATTCATTCTGAATGTATTTATCAATGGGTAAAGAATACAAGAAAGCCATACGGTCTTGGATGCTTGGGAAGATTAGCTTCCCAAGATATGATGAATATGGCGTCTATTATTGTAGGTGGCGATGAAGAATTAATCTCAAATCCTCGATTTGTTGGTTTTATGAATCCGACAAGTCCGTTGCATTTGCCTCAAATAATGACAAACGGGTTTCAAATATTTACCAAATATAAGCAACCTACTATTATTGCTCCCGAAGCTTTAGCTGGCGCATCTGCTCCAGTTACTTTAGCGGGATTAATAACCCAAACTAATGCTGAAATCGTAGGAAGTGCTGTGGTATCACAAATATTTAATCCTGGAGCGCCCGTGTTTTTTGGTACGGTTTCTCATGTTACTGATATGCGTTCTGGGAACTCTGCTATGGGTTCAGCAGAGATGGGCTTAATTACAGCTGGCATTGCACAACTAGCTCGCTTTTACAACATCCCTTCAAGGGGACCCGGAGCTGGGACGGATTCTAAACTCTTAGATTTACAGAATGGATTTGAACGTTTACAGACTTTGATGCTTGCTGCTCAGGCTGGCGTAAATTACATTACCTGTGCGGGAACCTATGAAGCTACTTTGGTTGAAGCCTTAGAGCTTCTGGTCATTGATGACGATTTAGTCGGTATGGTAAAAAGAGCACTTGAAGGAATAACCGTTAACGAAGATACTATTGCTTTAGATGTTATAAAGAAAGTAGCTACAAGTGAAAAAAAAGGAGTAAATTTTCTCGCAGAAGCACATACGAGAAAACATATGAGGTCCGAATTGTATATGCCCCGATTAGCTGACAGGTCCAGACGTTCTACTTGGTGGAAAAAAGGTGCGAAAGACATAATAGAAAGAGCAAGAGAAAAAGTTGATACAATTCTTAAGGAACATCAACCTAATGAATTAGAGAAAAATATGGAGGATGCTCTTTTGATGTATATGAAAAAAGTGGAAGAGAGAACGTTCGACGATTATAGAAAAGCAGAAGGCTTGATGGTAGACAGCATTACATTACCTGATGGTATCGAAATAAAAGAAAAGGAGTAAAATACCCTTTTTTTAATTTTTGTTTCTTTTTTCAACGAGATTCCTAAAGAAAGATAATAAATCTATTTTAATCAATATATACATGACAATAATAATTAAATAAAGAGATGTTATACTTAAAATCCAGCTTTCTCCTCCTAAAAGGCTACAAATATTAAATAGGTTATAGGAAAAAATTAGCATCAAACCCAATTTACCTAACCAACACCAAAAAATTGTCTTTAGAAAACTATATTTAATAATTCCAAGGGGTATTGTTATAAAATCATCATTTAAAGGTGTAAGACCAAATATAAATATCAAAAGGGGTGCGGTCGTTGGATGTTCTATTAAGAATAACTGATATTTCTTTAAAGTCTGACTCCGTTCTTCAGATATAAAAGCTGAAGCCCCTCTACCTACAATATATCCTCCAATTTCTCCAATCATGCATCCTAAACTAGCGATAAAGGCGACAATAATAGGAATGAAAGGATTCATTTGTAAGAAGGGTAAAGAGCTAAAGCAAACTACAAATGTGTAAGGAGTAGGAATTGGTAATACATTCCCAATCAAGCAAATTAGGAATGTTATAAATAAACCTGAAGCTAAATCTTGAAATGGGGGATATTTAGATATATTCTCAATAATTTCCCGATGAGATTCGTTTATTATGAAATCGATTGAAACGATCGTAATGATTATAAGTAAAAATGTAAAAACAATATCAATTCGCCTTAGTTTCATTTACACCAAATCATTAAATACTTGCTTATTCCTAAAACTTAGGGTAAAGAGAATAAAACCAAGAAAACACTTACAACAGTGCTCGCAAAAAGTATGAGAATTAATATAATTCCATTTTTAGTGAGTTTTTTTTTCCTTTTTTTAACGTAATTCCTTCTTTTTGCACTTTGTCTTGATCTGGGTGTACTCATTTTTATGCATCTAAATCTTTAAGTGATTTCTTTATTATAATGTCGTCTTTTTCTACTTTTTGTAATAATTCTGTTAGAACTACATTGTTATAAGAGAAAAGCATACGAGGAACAAGATCATCCGCAAAATAATTCCCGTCTGCAATTTCTTCTTTTAAAGGAAAGAGTTGCTTTTCTTTTATAACAGAACCTAAATAATTTCGTTCATACTCACGATAGCCAAAAATAGTATTCTTTACTATTACCATTTTCCGTTCGTATCCATCAGGAATTCCTTCTTTCTCTAAAAGAAGGAGAATTTTTTCTCTTGATAACGATTCAAGGAGTTCAAGATCCTCTGTTGTTCCTCCATAAGCAGGTCCCGTTTGGGCTTGATCGTAATCAATTTCTTCTGCTAAACCCATCATTACTAAAAATGCATTAGTTTCGTTATCTTGGTCAACAGCAGTAATTTTAAAAGCAATCCCGTGTTTATCTCTTATGGCTGGAGCCATTTTTGCAGCTATAAATTTCATTCTCGTAGTAGTGTTGAATCCGTGCCATAACCAGACTCTAAAATGTTGGGGGTCTACAAAAAGAAGAACAAAATCGTCGTCTAATAAATCTTTCAACTGTACATCTGGATCGATTATCAACTCTTCGAAATCACCAATCTCATCGTTAAATTGATAGACTGTAATAGTCTGACTTTGTCTTGCACCAATATCTTCTTCTTTCTTCCTCTTTCCATTCTTTGGTTCTTCATTTGACATTTTGCATCATCAACATTGCTATAATTCATTATTAGTTAGTTAGGAATAATAATATATTATTCTTTTTGCTATAAAAATTGATGTAGAATTTATCTTAGAAAATCAAATATAGCCTTTAGAACTAAATCTGGTTGTTCGACAAAAGGAGCATGTGCGCTTTTAGAAATAATTTTTACTTGTGAGTTTGGAATTAAGTTGGCGAGAATATTTGCGTTTTGAGTTGGAACTAATATGTCTTTCATTCCATGAAGGATTAGCGTTGGGATTTTTATATTTTTTAACCGGTTGCATGTATCAAATAATTCAATTGCCTTCGTTTGTCGTAAGTAACTATCAGAATCCAATGGCGCTTTGACCATATTTTGGATCGCAAAATTAATGAGTTTAGGATAATTTTCCATGAATTCAATTGAATAGAATAATTTTAAATTTTCCTTGGCAACTTCTTCGGGATCTCTTCCTTTTCTTGTTTTTCCTAGTATTTCTAACACTTCTGGAGAAGCTAATATAGCTTTATTTCCTCCACAACTTGTTGAACATAAAACAAGCTTATTTACCCTAGTATAATTCAGAGCCAACTCTTGTGCGATATATCCACCCATTGAATGTCCGAAAACGTAAGCTTTATCAATGTTCAAGGCATTTAATAAACCAATCGCATCATCCGCTAATAGTTTTATGAAATAATCTTGTTTTGGATCCTCAGATTGTCCTGTTCCCCTATTATCAAAAACTATTACTTTAAAATGTTTTGCTAATCCATTTATGAAGTATTTCCCCCACCAATTAATGTTTGCTCCAATTCCTAAGATCATCAATAGAGAAGGACCATCACCGTAAATTTCGTAATACAATCTAAAGTTGTTAATTTCTAGATTTGGCATATAATCTAACTTTACTCTCTTTTATTTATAGAAGCAATAACATCTCTTTTATTTGAAGATAAGGATCTTTTTATTTTAAACCATGTTAAAATCATAAATTTAACTACTGGAAAGTTCAAAAGATATAAAAATTTCGAGTAATTATATTCTTCAATCTCAATTTTTATGAGAATTAACTGGTTTTAATACCTTTTTAAACGCGGGAATTGCCAAGTTTGGTCAAAGGCGCTGGACTCAGAATCCAGTCCCGTAGGGGTTCGGGAGTTCGAATCTCCCTTCCCGCATTTAAAAAAAATCTTGATGTCTTATTTCTTGAAAACTAGAACAGATATAAATAAACTAAACTACCTCTAATTCATTTTCACATTTTGGGCAAAAGAGAGGTAGTTCTTCTTCACAAGGTTCTAAATCGTCGCTACTAAGTAATTTTCTCCAACATATTAATTTTCCTTCTTTTTCAACCATATCGCGTCCATGATGTTGAGGTATGATATTTTTAGTTTCACATGATTTACAAATGATAGCTTTTGCATCACTTTCCAGATGTTCTACTGAAATGTCTTTAAATTTTGTTCTATACCTGAATATTGTCATACCGTTTATTAATACTATTAATGAAACGCCCATATCCCCTATTCCAACTGCCAACCAGAGTGTCATTAAGCCAATTACGGTTAAAATTGCGAAAGTAACCTTGACAATAATTGATGTCCAGATATTTTGTCTTATAATTCTATTAGTTTTTTTAGAAATATCAAAAAAAGTTACTATTTTTTTTAAATCGTCGCTCATTATTATAATGTCTGCGGTTTCTAAAGTTAAATCCGTAGCAGAAGCTCCAATCGCAATTCCAAGGTCTGATAACGCTAAAGCAGGAGCGTCATTTATTCCATCCCCAACCATCGCTACCCCCTTATAATTCTGCTTTAATTCTTTAATTTCCTCTAATTTCTGGTCTGGTAGTAATTCTCCGTAGGAAGTATCAATATCTAAACACGCACCAATAGTATTGCACACTAATTGATTATCCCCTGAGATCATCGCAGACTTAAGTCCTCGTTTTTTCAATCCATCAATCAGGAGAGGTGCTGAAACCCTTAAAACATCTCGAATTGTGATAATTCCTAAAATTTTGTTATTAGTTCCAAGTAAGATAGGAATTGTTCCCGCTAATTCAATATCTTCAAAGACACCCTCAGGTAGGTTAAATTTAAGTTCTTCAAGATATTTTTTGCTCCCAACATAGTAAGATTCTCCGCTAATTTCACCTTTGATACCTTTACCTTTGACAATCTTAAAAGAATCAACAGAGTATAATGATAAATCCATGTGTTTAGCCTGATGAACTATGGCTTTTCCAATTGGGTGTTCTGAAAGAACCTCTAAACTTGCAGCTATTTTTATAATCTCTTGTTTATCAAGGGAATATTCAAAAACATCAAATACTTTTAAGTTTCCTTCAGTTAAAGTTCCAGTCTTGTCAAAAGCGATTAGTTCTATCGTCTTCGCTTTTTCTATAAATTTATTCCCCTTAACAAGTATCCCTTCCTTTGCCAATTTCGTAAGAGCCGCTATGTTAGCTAACGGAGTTGATAATGTGAGGGCACAAGGACAAGAAACAACTAATAAAATAAGCCCTCGGTAAAACCATGTGTTAAAATCTAAGCTAAGTAATAACGGAGGTATAAACATTACGAGAAGTGAACTAATTAATATGATAGGAGTGTAATATCTGGCAAACTTCTCAATGAATTTTTCGTTTTTGCTTTTATTTTGGCGTGCTAATTTGACACTCTCGGCTATTTTTGCGACTACTGTATTAGAACTTTCTCTAATTACTTCTATATCGATAAAACTATCGCTATTAATACTGGCAGCAAAAATTTCATCGTTTATACTTTTAAATACAGGAAGAGATTCCCCTGTTATTGCGCTCTCATCCAAATAAGATTCTCCTTTAATAATTTTTCCGTCTATTGGTACTTTCATTCCAGGTTTAATACCAACGATATCGCCTATTTTTATTTGTCGGGTGGGTACAAAATCATAACCTTCTTGAGTTTTCAGTAGTGCTTCATCTGGTGCTAATTCAAGCAACTCCTTAATTGCGTTTCTGGACTTATCTGTAGTTAATTCCTCCAGATACTCTGCAATGGCGTATAATAATATTGCTGTAGCCCCTTCTTGACCATGTAAGATAAAAAAGGAAGCAACTCCCGCGACCAACATAAGAATATTAGCAGTGATTCTTTTAGCTAGAATATCTTCAATTGCCTCTCTTAGTATACCATAACAAGAGAGTAAGATTGATGCAATTGCTAAAATTTGGCTCAATAAAACTGCATCGGTTAAAAATTCTAATGCGATTGAGATTCCAAGTAATATTACGGATGGTATTATGAAATACCAAAATTTTTCCTCGAAAAACGATTCTTCTTCTTCCTCTTCAAGTTCTTCGTCTATACACAGCTCATTCGTACATTGAGTAATATGAATCACCACTTAATGTAAATTAGTTATATCTAAAAAGCTTTATATTATATAATAAAAAGAAGCTATATTCAGTCAAAAATAAAAAATAGAATATCTCAACTAATATCTTATTATATATCAACAAATTTTCATCTGTTTAAGATTAATGGAAGATAAAACTCAAGCTCTTTTTATTTTTATTAATTATAAATTGGTACCTTAAATTAATTTAGAAATGCGGTAAAGACTATTTAACAACATAAACCAATTTTTGACCTTCCTGTTCCTCTAAACCTAATTCTCTTCGAACTGCATTCCTTATCAGGTACCCCCCTACATGGAGGATAGAGTCTTTCAATATCATATCTTGATCCATTGAAGCATTGCAAGGATAGGAGTGATGTGCTTTACTAATTCTTTCGTTTAGGCTGAGTTCTCCATTGTCGAGATATTTAGCTTTTAATTGTTGGAGCACAAAATAAGAGCTACCGCAGGGAGCACATTGAAGAACACAGGAATCTTCAATTGATTTTCCATCTTTGGATAATAGGAACGAGACTATAGGAACTCCAATTTTGTAATGATCAATAAAATCTATTATGTAATTTCGTTTCCTAGTAATGTTAAACCCCTCTTGATTATATTCATCTAATTCCTTACTTAAAGCGCAAAAAGGCTTTGGGAATGCAGCTTGAATTCCATAACTTTCAAAAGCTTCTAATACCTGTACTTGTAATCCTGGTTGCACCCATTTAGGATTCTCAACTGGAACAATTACAGCTTTAATATTTTTATCTTTCAAATATTCTGGCAAGCCTGAGAGCAAATCTTGATGAATTCCAACAACAATTATAAATTCTACTTGAGGTAAAGATTTTGGTAAATATTCTTCAGGATCTTCAATGAAATCTGGAACATTTTCACCTATTTTATCGTAAAAGAAAATTGAACTCGAAAAATTACCCAGATGTTCCCTACATTTATCACATTTAACATCTTTTTCAAGAAGTTCACAAGCTTTACAAAATTCGTCGTCATTAATTAGGTTTCCAACGAATTTTTGAGCTAACATTTCGGTATCAGGGTCGGGTCCGTAGAAAACTCCAAGCTTGTACTGTTTTTGTTGTCGGTTCATTATGATATCAATAAAATATAATTTTTTATTTGTTACTGTGATATTTCATAAATTATATAATTTTTGACCCGAACATCTCCACTCTTAGAACTTTAAGTATAGAAATAGAGAAATTTATCTTTTACCTTTAATATATAGATATTAGTTAAGTGACTTCCAGAATATTTTTGTCATTTTATTGAGATGGAGCTTTTAAAAACACGAAAAGACCTTATTATAGATCTTCAAGATGATCTACCAGAGTTGGTCGATAAATTTAATCATTTTATTTTATTTCCTATTGAAAGTAAGAAAAATTCTGTTGTCGGACTATCATTTAATAGAGATACAGAACACTTGCCTAAAGAAGTAATCGTTAAAATATTTAGAACCAATAATGCGGATAACGAATACAGCACTTTAACAAGACTAAAAAAGCAAAATCTATTTATTCCTAGCGTGTTATATTATAAAAAACCCTATTTAATTCTCGAAAAGATTAAAGGGGTTAATTTATGCGACTTTATAAATGAAAAATTAGTTGATGTTGCAGAATTAGAGAGTTTAAACCCTGAAACTAAAAAAGAAATTTCTACCTCTATTGAGAAATTAGCAGATTGGTTTAATCAATTACATACAAATAACACAATAGAGAATGAAGATCACTCAGAAACTATAGTTTTAAACAAAGGAGATACACAGATAAGAGACTTCATTTATAATCCTTTAAAAAACGAGATATACGGCTTAGACTTCGAAGATTCTTATGAAGGAAATCATATTGACGATATAGCATGGGTTTGTTGTTCTTTACTTGACACGAATCCAGGAATCTTTGAAAAATCCGTTCCTAAAGCTAAAATTGAATTGATAAACCTTTTTTTAAAGAGCTATTACCGAAATAATCCTTCAATTCATTTTGATTTCAAATATTTCACAGAAAAGTTGATTGAGAACTTAAATATCGTTATGAGTAGAAGAGGCTTAAGACTTAAGATCAACAAAGAAAACTTCATCAAAGAAATATCAAAAGATATGTAATATATCTCAAGTGGTTTTGAAAAATACAAATTTAATAATGGGTGCTCCATAAGTAAATTATATTTATATTTGAGATATAAAGGAGAATTTACAATGAGTGAAACACCTTTATTAGATGCTAAAACATCACTTAAAAAAATGGTTTCGATAATTGTTGATATCAATAGTTTGAATAGCGACTATATCCCGAAATTAAGAATGCAACCTGAAAAAGTAGTTGAAGAGTTGGAGAAATATGAAGATGAAAAGAACTTATTATTAAAAACGATTGAATCCAACACAGAAGAGATAAGTACACTTAAAAATAGGATATCCCAAAATCAACGAGATATTATTAAGTTTGAAGAAGACAACGCTGAATTGACAAAAAATCGTCAAGACATAGAACATAAGATTCAAGAAAATCAAAACGATCTGAAAGAGACCCAAGAAACAATTCAATTAAAAAAGGAAGAGTTAACTAATCGAGATCAGCGTTTTAAAGAACTTGAGAATCAGTTTTTTACCTTAACAAAAGAAGTTGAAAAATTTGAAGAAAACTTGAAGAATTTAGAAGCAGAACTTAATCAAACATTTGTTAAGAAAGAAAAATTCGTGGAATCTTATGAAAATAGAGTAGCTGCTATGAAAATTTTGATTAACAAGAGGTATATCAGCTCTCAATTGTACCAATTCATAAAGGCTTTACAAGTGGGAAGTAAATTGGATATTAAAAATATTTTATTAGCCATCGACATGAAAGAAGAACAAGCACGAAAGATAATAACTAAAATGCTTGAAGAAGGTGCCCCTATTGAATACGATAATGTTGCAGGTACTATAACTTTAGAAGAGGAGGTTGATTTCTAATGAGTTCAAAATTACAAGATATTTTAGGCTCTATTGAGCAACTGGAGAAATATTTTGACGAATATCAACAGACTATTCAAAAAAATAGTGAAAATATTATTCAAAACTTAAGTCTGACATGGAAAAGGATGAAAAAAGAGCAGTTTAACATTCAAATATTAGAAGAAAAGATTGAGACTCAAAATAGCGAATTAACAGAACTTAAAACTAAATCTGAAGATTTAGATAAAAAAATAGAAAATCTAAAATCATCTAAGAACAATTTGCAATTAAAACTTACTGAGGCAAAGGGTTCCTTTGAACAAGTCAAGGATGCTCTTAAAGCACCCAAGCTAGAGCTTGAAAATCTTTTATCTAAATTAAATTCTGTGAACGAAAAAATCGCTTTAAAGGAGAGCGATAACTCGCAATTAGATCAGAAAAAAATTGATTACGAAAACAACGAGAAACAATTAAGAACTATGTATACGGAAGAAAAAATGCAAAACTTAGATTATAAATTAAAACAACTCAAGAGGAATAATTACTTCACTTCGTTTTTAATAGAAAATTCTAAAGAAGAAATATCTGAAGTGGATATACTAGCTACTATTATGTCGCAAGGTAGCTGTAACCTTGATGAATTGAAGGATTTACTGTCTGTACCTCCAATCATGGCGGTAAGAACAATTAAACAGCTCGCGGTCAAGGGTATAATTAAACTTGATGAAGACAGTAATGTTATAACCATGCCTTAACTATTTTTTTATTTATAATTATAAAAAAAATCACTAAACTTAATCGAACTTTCTCTATTCTTCTATTTGGTAAAAAATCATACTCTTTTAATTTAATTTAAGACTTATTTTTAAAACAGCGAATCTTATATTGATTATGGGACGATTCAATGTGAAAAATTTAAAAAATATTTTTTCTATGGGTCCACCATTTTTACAGTCAATAGTAAGAAGCATTCCATTATATGTGAACTATGACTTAACTTGGCAATGTAATCTAAAATGTAAGCATTGCTATTTCTTCTCATCAGCAATGGAATTAAAATGTAAAAGAACGGAATTATCGGATAAAGAGTTCATTAAAGTTTTTAAATACCATAGAAATTTAGGAACAAGAACAGCTGTTTTAACTGGTGGAGAACCCACTTTAAGAATGGAAGTTATAAAAGAAGCGATTAAAATTTTCCCCTCAGTACAGGTTGTATCAAACGGCGTTATAAAATTACCTCGATTTAATGGATATAAACAACCGAAATACTGGGTAAGTATAGATGGTACCAAGGAAACTCATGATAAAATAAGAGGAGCAAGTATTTTTGATAAAGTCATCTCAAATATTCAAGAGACCAATCCAATCGTTACATCAACCGTTATGACTTTAAATTATAAAGAGATTGAAGATATTGCCAAAATTGCTTACAATAATGATGCTTTTGGATTAGTATTTCTAATGTATACCAGTTATCCTGATAACCCCCTCTTATTAAAAGGTAATATCTTAAAAAAGACAATTAAAGACATTTTAAAAGTAATGCGTGAATATGGAGATTTTATTTTTTATTCCAAAAAAATGCTAGAAGTATACCTATCAAAAGAATTTGTGCCGTATTGTGTATTTAAAACTGGTCAAATAAAAAGTTTCTTTCCTGATGGAAAACAGAAGTTTTGCGTCATGGGAAATTCACCACTTTTATGTGACAATTGTGGCTGTGTCGTGCCAATTGCTGCGTATGCTTTATTTAAGAAATTTGATTTAAGTACAGTTGATAAATTGAGAAAATTGTTTGATGTCACCTAATTTTTGCTATTTTATAAATTCAATTTTTAAAATTCTTACCTCCGACTAATACTAAATATAAAATTGACATTAACCGGGAAAAACAATTAAGAACAATGTACACGGAAGAAAGATGCAAGAATTAGTTTTTAAGCTGAAAAAATTTTGTTTCCATAATTGTTTAGATGTAAAAAAAATTAGTTACCTTCCCAACCAGCTAACCTAGCAAAAAGGTACCAACAAGCATAAGCTTTTAAATTA
Organism: Promethearchaeota archaeon; assembly: GCA_016839745.1. Taxonomy (GTDB): domain Archaea; phylum Asgardarchaeota; class Lokiarchaeia; order Sigyniarchaeales; family SOKP01; genus SOKP01. Next base: position 34,598 of record JAEOTS010000141.1, on the reverse strand, counting down.
GAATTTAGAGGATGTGTGTGAGCAGCACCACATTGATACCAATCTCCGCCATTAGGCTCATTATATGCAGTATCTGAAGTGCTTGTCATTTCAATTTTACCTACAATCCATTCTAATGCCCAGTTACCTCCTGTATAGCTGCAATCATCATTAACGTTCAAATCCAGAAAATAGTTATCGTCTGGATCGTAACTTTCAATATCAGCAAAGTCAAATAGAGTTCTATTATAGGTTAAGCAATGTTCTCGAATAAGATTATTTTGCAAGTTATTTGTTCCATTTATCCCTGCACCATCAACATGACCAGTCATAAACACAAATTTTACCTCATTCGTTGAATTTCTTCCTTTTATACCACCAGCAGAGTATGCTGAAATTAGGTATTCCATATGTGTAATGTATTTCGTAATATTGTGACCTCCTATATTACACCAAGACCACATGATAACATTAGTCCCAGGATTATTTGGATGGTCTAAATATTCTTCTGTTGCAGCTGCCCAGGCATCATCGTCAGGATTTCCAAGGTCACTTGCGCTAGTTGTTGTTAACGCACCTCCGAATCCGCCATTAAAATCATAAAATTCAAGAATTGAGTCATTACCTGCACCATTTGGGCCATACAAATAAATATCGTTGCCTCCCATAAACGCATCTAAATTATCCATGCCTGAAGTTAATTGGCTTCCGTGAGATGTATGACCATAAGCAATATTAAGGCTCGTTTTAGCCTCTTCTATCCATTCAATTGGAATGTTTTTTAAATCCTCCAGGTGAGCGTGGTTATTATTAATGAGAATATAAGTACCCGAAACAAAATGATCATTATCGCCCGGACCTTCGTTTTCAATGTTTACAACCCATATAATTGCTAATGCGCTAGCAGCGACAATGCAAATTAGCATTAAAAACGAAAAGGTTTTTCGCCTCTTCATATTTCTTCAATTTTTAACTAGTTCAATTATATTCTTAATTTTAATACACATAGCGTTTCATCTATTAAAATTTGATCAGATTTAGCTATTGGAAAAATTATGTGAGAAAATTCGGAGCTTTTTTGGAATTTCAAGATAAAGAGTCATCATAAACGGCGAAAACTATGGAAAAAGTAAATATATAAATAAAAAAATCCTATAAATGCTTAGATTAGGCTTAAGACCTTTATTGATCACGATATTACCCCTCAGACCAAACGCATAATTTTATATGGTATGAATTTTTTTTCTCATCAAAGTATGTAAATTTTCGCTTGAGAGAAGTGGAAAATAATAAATTTAAAAAAATGTATATAATTTTAAACTGAAAAAATATGAGGAAAATAGATACTAAAGACGTACTAATCGGTATATTAGCGATTGTTGCTGTGGGATTAGCAGGAGGGCTAGGTTATGTAATCGTTGCTAATCCATTTGCTGAAGAACCTCCAACGACTCTTTATCATCAAGGATTACCAGAAGATTGGAGTACAGCCCCAAATGCCTCATCATTTTCGTTATTCGATATAGATGGTGTAGAACATGTTATTACTCTTGGTGAAATATTAGAAGGAGTCCAAGTCTATCTTGATGACTTAGAAATTGACTCGTTGTCAGAATGGAAAAATTACCTTGAATTAACCACCATTCAAGATCCGATATCAGGACAGTATATAACTGGAGTAAACATTCTAGATATTTTAGAGGACAAAAGTATTTTCTTTGCTGGAAAGCTTGAGTTTGATACTGAAGATTCTGAAACTAAAGAAATTCACACAGCTGATATCATTACAAAAAGTTATGCCAAGAAAGGTAAAACATATTTTATATTAGTATTGGCTATAAACCAAGAGTGGTTACAAGATTCTCCTTACTATTCCTCAATGGGTAATTTTTCTATAATGGGAATGTATCCTAATGACAATTTCTACAACTTTAATCAAGTTACTGTAATGAGTAATTGGACAATAGATGTTATCGTAAATGGAACTACTGAACTTACTTTAGACGCTTGGGACTTAATGCAAGATCCAGATACGGCAGTTTATCGATATGATAGCACATCGGATTGGGGTGCTAATCGTCAATATTGGGGCAAGAATGTTTCAGACATTATAGCCATGACTAGTGCTAATGTTGCACCTGATTACGGTGTTACGTTTAGAGCTGCGGATGGATTTATAACACCATTTTGGAAAGCTGAACCACCTTATAATAAATCAGAAGTCGAAAACGGCATGTACAATAATGGAACTCATGTTATACCTCGTTCTGATGTAGATTATGTTAACGCAACAGATACTAGTCCAGGTGTCCCAATTCCCGTTACGGCTTTGATTATGAATTTAGCGTGGAAAATCCAAGAATTTGGAGAAACATACGATGGTATTCCTGATGATCCATGGCCTGTACCAAAAATCTTATCATATTCGAGTGGACCTTTTAATGTACAAATACCTGGTAGAAATCGAGCAAACTATGCTAAATGGGTTACTGAAATAATAATAGAATATTAAGTAATCCTTAGAATAATTAAATAAACTTAAAATCATATGGAAACGCGTAATTTTTATATATTAGTGGCGAGTGTTATAATTGGACTAGTAACCTTTTGGTTAATAATGATAGCTTCCTTGGAATTTGATCCATTCGAAGATCCTAATAAGATAACGATAGAGGGTAACGGAATCTCAGCGCCTATATCAATATCTCTTAGTGACTTGACTTCGGGAAAATATGACCTCGTGGAAGATAAAACCTTTCATATAAAAAATAGGGTTGATACTGAGTATGATGTAGTGTATTCCGGAATATTACTTTGGAGTATACTTGAGGTAGAAAACCTTCTTCTTCACTCTTCTTCAAGATTGGAATTTCGATTCTATGGTCGGGATGGATTTTCTTCCCCAAAATTTCTTAATTTATCAATCGTAGAAGCAAATCCTGATTTAGTGATCCTAGCATTTGAAGAAAATAGCGTTCCTCTTTCTTTAGAAGGTCCCTTGAGATCAGTAATAGATCAATCTATTATACCAGAAGGAGAGTATACTTCACATTATTCTATAGAAAAATTATATAAAATTATGATACAAATTGTTTAATATTTAATAAAATAGGATTTGAACAACTGTTGTCTACAAATGGAGAAAATAACGATTTAAAGGAATTGAAAGATTCTGATACACTTAATGGGACTTATAAGAAAACCGGTTATAGTTCTAAAGGTACAAAACGACTATTAACTTTAGATTTAATTTATTCTGCGATAATCGGGGTATTGGGTGGAGTCATATCCAGTTTGATTCCATTCAGTTTGTTGATGAAATGGTATCCTTTCGTAGGGGGAACACAATTGGTTAGTGGACATCATGTTATTTGGGGAAGTATTATATATGGTTTAACGAAGAATAAGAAAAATATAGTTTTGACTATGCTTTCAAAAGGTATTTTAGAATTCTTATTTGGCGATCCTTGGGGTTTATTAATAATATTTGTCAATGTTATGGAAGGCGTATTGCTCCTACTTGGGTTTTATATCATGGAAAAATTAGGAGAAGGTAAATCTAAATTAGGGTGGGGAATTGCTGGTGCCTTCGGAAACTTCTTTCAAGCTCCGTTCTTCTGGATAATACAAGATCGATGGTATTTACATTGGTCTTTATGGGCTTTAGCTTTTATTTTTGCTTTAATTTCTGGAGTTCTAATAACCGGTCTTCTTGGTAGGACTATAAAAGATGGTTTGATTAAAGCCGGCGTTCCAACAACTTTTTAAAGGAGTGATCAAAATCGCCAATACGGATTTGGCTTTATCTTTTGAGGATTTTTCATTTATTTATGGCGAAGATAAGGCTACTTTACCCGCTGTTAAAAACATTAATTTCAGCCTTAATCAAGGAGATATCTTAATTTTAGCAGGACCGAGTGGTAGCGGAAAATCCACGCTTTCGTATGCCATGAACGGTATCATTCCTTGGAGATTAAAAGGATTTATGAAAGGAGATGTTAAAATTCATGGTAAAAGTATTTGGAATTATAATTTTTCTCAACTAAGTAAATTAGTTGGCTTAGTGAAACAAAACCCCTTAGAGCAAATGACTACTTTTACAGTCAAAGATGAGATTGCATTTGGACTTGAAAATTTAAATTTGGATAAAGATTTAATAGCAAAAAGGGTGAAAGAAATATCGGATTTTATGGGAATTTCGCATATTTTAAACAGAGATATAGAACAACTTAGTGGAGGTCAAAAACAACTCACAATATTAAGTTCCTTTCTCGTAATGGACCCTAAAATCTTAATTTTAGATGAACCAATCGCGTTTTTAGATCAACAATCTGAAAGTCTACTGTTAACTCAATTGAAAAAATTAAAAGAGGCTGAATCGTTTAAAACCACTTTGATCATAATTGAGCACCGTTTATCGAGAGTAATGGATATAGCTGATAAGATTATTGTTCTGGATGGTAATGGTGAAATTCACCTTAACGGTAAATTATCGGAAATTCTCATTAATAACTATACTCCATTAAAGTCCTGCAATGTCAGATTACCTTGGATTATCGATTTATATAATGATTTTAAAGAGATATCCTTGGAATATAAGAATACCAAAAATCCTACAAATTTCAATGAGTTATTAGAAATACAACAAAAATTATCAAAAGAAAACCTTTTAAAATTGCGAGCTCTACTTATTGAAAAAGAAATATTACCGAAAGCTCTTGAAAAATTTAAATCTTTTGAAGATGTAATTGAATTTCAAGATTTATATATAGAATCTTTAAAAGACGCACACGATAATAGGGAAGAACAAACAGTTAATAAAGAGGGTAATAAATATATTCTTAAAACCAAAAATGTAGATTTTGTTTACCCAAATAGCGGAATTAAAGCAATAAATAATCTTTCTATAAATATTCAAAAAGGAGATTTTATTGGTCTAGTCGGACCGAATGGATCCGGGAAAACTACGCTGCTTTATTTATTAGCTAATTTATATGAACCTACAAGCGGAACTATCTACTATAATGATCAGAATATTAGAGATATTGGATCATTGGAATATGCAAAACAGATTGGGTTTATTTTTCAAAACCCCGAGAATATGATATTTAACTCAACTATTAAAGACGAGATTCTCTATGGTCCGAAGAATTTTGGCATGCTTGAGAATATCCCTGAGGATTATATGGCAAAATTAATTCGCATTATTGGGAAAGAAAAATCCACAAAAAATCCTTTTAAGCTTAGTTGGGGGCAGAAAAGAAGATTGAACTTAAGTTCTATATTTGTCTATAATCCTGAAATAATTCTTTTAGACGAACCTTTTATTGGGCAAGATCAAAGAACTATAGATTCACTAGTAGAAACTCTCTATCTTGAAAATAAAAGAGGAAAGACTATAATAATTTCATCTCACGATTATCATCTTCTGTTGAAATATACTCAACGGATTTTAGAGCTTAATAAAGACGGTACAGTAAGAGACTTTGACAATAAAGATAATTATTTTAGTAAACATAGAAATTTAGGACCTACTCTTCTCTTAGATTCGATAGATGAAATGCTTAGCGGGGTGATTAATCATAAGTAAAAAGAATAAGCTTTTGGATAACAAGCAATTAATTTTTGCGTATATTAAAGGGACTTCTCTAATGCATAAAATAAATCCAATTTCTAAGCTGATATTTCTTGTTCTTTTAACCATTTTTACATTTTTAATACGAAGTTTAATTTTGTTGCTGATTCTTTCAATATTTATTATCTTAATAATGCTATTAAGCCAAATTTCCTTTAAAATGCTTATTAGAAAGCTTAAAATTCTCTTTTTCATTTTAATCATTAGTTTAGTTCTTAACTTGTTTTTCAATGCTATTCCTAATGAAGAAGAAATTATTTTGTTCTATTTATTTAACTTAAAATTTTTACCAATAAGAAAATTAGCGTTGTATTTTGGATTACGGGCAGTTTTCATATTATTTACGTTATATACTTCAGCAATATTATTCACTAATACAACTTCTACGAAGGATTTTGTCTATTCTCTAATACGGCTTAAAATACCGTATAAATTTTGTTTCGCTTTTATGGTGGGAGTTAAATATATTCCTACAATAGAACAAGAGGCAAAAACAATAGCTCTTGCTCAACAAGCAAGAGGATTCAGTTTAGATCAGGTTAAAAGCTTTCGAAAAGCTTATGCGTTTATATCTGAGAGATTAATTGGGACACTTGTGTCAATTTTAAGAAAAGGACATACAACATCTCTTTCAATGGAAAACAGATGTTTTGGGATAGACAAGAAAAGAACAAACTTGATAGTTATTAGGTTTCATGTTAGAGATTTCATATTTATTTTTATTTGTCTTTCCCTATTTATTTTAGGAACACTATATCTCTTTGGAATTTTACCATTTCCTCAACCACCATCTTTATATCGCTTGTACTTAAATCTATTTTAATTTTTACCTATTTTCTTTTAGATCGTATTCTCTGCCGAAATAATTCAAACTTGTTACTTATTCTTTCTCTAAATTTAAGCCAATTTATTGATTTTTTCACTACTAAACCTAAAGCTACCTTATTTCTTCTTTCCCATCTACCTACAAAAAATAGCGACATAGCCGATATTATCATTAGGAAAGGACCTATTCCTGGGAAAGTTATTCCAAAATTAGATATTAAGCTAGATGGATCTAACGCACCCGAAATAAATGGTGTAATGCTTATAAAAACTAGCATTAGGGTTGGATATATTAATTTAATAATTGCTGAAAACCTTAGATTGATGAAGTTAAGTTGGGAATTAATTATTGTAGCTATAAAAAATATTATAGTCAAAAAAGGAGCAATCTCACCAAAATTTAATTTCCATGTGTAGATGTTATTAAAAATATAAATGTGATTGAGAACAATTTCCCCACTTTCATAGACTATCCATGGTAGTATAATCGAAAGGTAATAAATAAAATCTAAAGCAAATATTAATGTAATTTGGACGAAAAAATTGTGTTTTTCTTTAGAGATTTCTTCTGAAGTCCTTCCATTTATTTTCTGGAACTTCCTTCGGATAGACAAAAAAAGAGGGATGGCAACTATAATTGAGATGATAATAACGAAGGGGATAGTTAGATTAGTTCTCATTATCCCCGCTGAGAATATCTCGGAGGAAAACCATATATTAGTCATGTTTTTTAAATTGACTATAATATAATAATCAAGATTTGAACTAAAAGTTGTTGGAGATATTTCTCCTTCCCAATAGATTCCATCGGTTTTGAAAAGATTTTCTCGTTCCCAACAAGTCCCAATAATATCTGTATATCTATATACTATTTGGACTGAATCGATTTCTTCAGATGAGTTTACTCTTAAAGCAATACGCAGATTATCTCCACGAAGATCTTGTGCTTTATAAATGTTAGTTAGATTGATTTTAGGTGGTAACGAGCCATCATTTAGAATAAAATCAATAAAGAATTTAGATGAGCCCTCAAATCCAGGAAAACCGTGATGATCGTTAGGAAAAATCTGAAGAAATTTGTTAGTATGCTGAACAGCATCGTAAGTACCCTTAATTGAACTGTAATGGAAAAAATCATCGTTTGTTCCTATTTGCCACATTATTGGAGGAAGTTTGGCAGATTTCAAATAATAAATAGGGTCAAATCTTAAGAGTTGGTTTGTCAAGTATGAATCAGGAATTTCTCTAACATTTTTGCCTAATACCCAGAAAATTAATTTCTCGGGATGAAGTAAATTTTGAGCGATATCTCCTATTGCAATATAAGCTGTAACACCCGCGATTCTCTCCCCTGAAATTCCAGCTAACCACATAGCATTTAATCCTCCGTATGATTTACCTGTAACCATTATTTGAGAATTATTTACAGACGGAAGACTTTCAAGGACCCTTAATCCTTGAATTGCTCCACATAGAGTTAGATAAAAATGAGCTGATTCGTTATATGCCCCTTCATAATAAAGATTCCCTGGTTCTGGTTCTGCTCCTTCTGATTTACCGTGACCTGGATGTGAATGGCATAAAACTATAAAGCCTTTCTCTAAATATGGTATAGCTAAATCGAAAGCATCTTCTACTTTTCCATTTAATCCATGCATACACAAAGCTCCTGGATTACTATTCTTAATAATTTCCGGATAAAGTAAAACACCATATAATGTGAGGTTCTGAGGTTGCGCTCCAACCCAATTCGGAGAATCAAAATAAATATCTCGAGCTTTCAATTCATACAGTTTATCTGAATAAGAAATTTCATGTTCTATGGTACGATTATTTCCATAAACAATATTTAATGGTGTACTATTTACTCTTTCAATTTCATTATCCCAAAAGTCTAAAATGTTAAAATTATCTCCATTAGCAGATAAAGAGAATAAAGAAGTGTCGTTTTTAATAAGCTCTGTTGAAATGTTAAAAATTATTGGAACTAATAGAACCACAGCAATTACGGTGAACCCAAAAACAACACTTTTCCTTTTGTTCTTAACAACCATATATTTTAAAAGCATTATTAAGTTGAAATGAAATCATTCCTTATTAAAAAATTCCTCTAATATTTAATAAACCCTATTACTTTCGTAGGTATAATTTTTTAGATATGTATTATTATTAACAACATGCTCAATGCATCTGAGATTGTGAAAGAAATACAAAAAAGATATAAAATAATTGGGAGAACTGAAGAGTTAGAAAATATTATTTTAGCAAGGTTAGTAGATAAAAACCTAATTATCGAGGGAGAAGTTGGAGTAGGAAAAACTAGGATAGCTAAAGCAATTTCTTCTTTTTATGATACTGAATTTGCCCGTATCGATTGTTCTGAGGAAACACTACCTCATAATTTAGTCGGTTATTTTGACCCCCCCTTAGTGATATCAAAAGGATACTTAGAAGAATCATATATCTACGGTCCGCTCGCTTCTTCTATGCTAAAAGGAGGCTGCCTTTTTATAAATGAAATTAATAGAATGCCCGAAAGTACCCAAAATTCACTACTAACGGCATTGGATGAAGGTATTTTAGAAATCCCTAAATTAAAAACTATTAAAGCTCATAAGAAGTTCTTCGCCATCGCTACTCAGAATCCTGCAGCTCATGTTGGTGTGACTGTTATTGGAGAAGCGTTAAAGGATAGATTTATCTGGATTAGTTTGGATTTTCAACCTCCCACAGAAGAAATTCTTATTATCAAGCAAGAAGCTAATTTAGATAACTCTGGTGGGGAAAAAATTGCTCAAATTTCTCAGCAAATAGTAGATCAAACAAGAAATAACAGTTCAATAAGGAGAGGAAGTTCTATAAGGGGAGCGATTGACTTAGCTCAATTGATTTCTAAAACTGAAAACAGCGACAGCACAAAAAATTGGGTTAATACCGCAGTTATGGCTCTATATAACAAGATTGAGCTGGAAGATGGTGTTACTAGCTCAAAAAAGGAGATAATCACTAACATCGTGTTATCGGTTCTAAATAAAGTGGATTTTCAATAATCGATGATTTCTCCGATTCCGAGGAGATTGAGAATAGAAGACTTCATGTAAGACTAACAGAAAGTATTCCGGATGAAAAAATCCTTAGGTATGAAATAATCCGTAAAAGGAAGAAAAAACCAGATTATTATCAACATTTAGCGAATGCCTTAGATTATAAGCAGATTAAAGAATTAACCTACTTATCTATTCACCATAAAAACCTCGAAGCAATAATGGGGCTGCTAAAATCAAATGTGTACGCTGCAACAGACGCATTAGATTGTGATGAAGGAGTGAAATTCTTTTCAGAAAAAGCAAAAAATTCTGAAGCTTCTATGGCTGAAGTTTACTTCTTTATTCGACGACCAATTTCAGAAAAGTATAAACATATCTTTAGACGATTAGCAAGACAGAGTATAATAAAAACCTCGTTAAAAATAACTAGTAAGGGAATTAGAGGAAATTTTAAAAAGGTTACTCCTTCTTATCAGATAGGTCATCCAGAGTTCGACATAGACGAAACTATTCAACATAATCCATTAAATATCTATAAAAAAAGTCTTACTTATAAGGATATCTTCGGAATACAAAGAAAAAAGCAAAAAAGAAAAATTATTATGATCTTAGATACGAGTGGGAGTATGTATGGGAAGCTTCTACTTAATGCAGCACTTACTACATCCGTATTGGCTTATAATATGGAGAAAGAAAGCTATGGTATAGTTCTTTTCAATTCCACGGCTATGGTTCTTAAAAAAATAGATGAGAAGAAGCCGGTTATAACCATTATAGATGAAATTCTTGATTCGGAAGCAGCTGGTTTTACAAATATTAATACCGGTTTAGAAAATGGATTAAAAGAATTAAACAAGGTTAAAGAAAAAACAAGACATAAATTTGGAATTTTAATCACTGATGGAAACTATAATAGAGGAGTAAATCCCATTGAATTGGCAAGAAAATACCCCAAATTACATGTAATCGGAATACCGGCTGAAAACGATGCTGAAAGAGGAATTGATACTTGTCGAGAAATAGCTCGAGCTGGACAAGGTAAATTTTTTGCAGTAAACAATTATAAAGAGATTCCTCGAGCGCTAATAGAACTATTATCACAGGTTTAATAAAAAAATGGGAACTATAAAAGATTTTTTCTTTTTAAAGCGATTTAATTGTTAGAATTAAGGTAATTGTGAGCTAACTTTTTGAATATTCGTCTCAAGGTTTCAGAAAGCGCAGATTTTGAAATATTTAAATCTTTAGCAAATTCACTTAACGAAATGTTTCTTGGAATGTTAAAGAATCCCTTTTTATCTGCAAGATTTACTATTTCATTTTGTCTTTGAGTGAGGAGAGTTGATTTATAAAAATACCCTATACGTTCAATCTTTGCTTTTATGTCTTTTTTTTTTAACTGGGTTAAAAATTTATCTACTTTAGACCGGTTTGTTATAGCTTCCATTCTAATTTTACCCTCTTTTACCAGCACGGGATAAGATACTAAAAGCTCTGTTTTAACTAGAGTATTCAATATCCATGGATCGACTTCCTTTACATTCAATATTACGAGATCTTTACCTTCAAATAAAATTTGTGAAGAATTTTTTGCTAATCTATCTTTAAAATCAGAAATGAATTGTTTTACAGAAGAACCCCTTATTTGAAAAGAAGTAATCCCCAAATTTTCTCCAATTAGAAAGTTTGAAAGAATATGAAAATTCAATTCGGGATATTTCTTGTTGAATGTTGCTAGCCATTTATCTTGAGGTATATCTATACTAAGTTTAATTTGTACGATATCTTGAGACATGATAGAAAAAATTAAATAGTGTAAAAAAACTTTACCCGTAAAGGCAAAATTTTCTCCTAATAATTGCTCTTAGTTTCGAGATTATCCTTCCTTTAACAAGATAATAAAATTACTACCCTGTGAATAATCCCCCATTACCCTATTTTCGACCCATGCCTGCCCACCGTAGCTATTGATTATGTTTTTCACTAACGACAACCCTATACCCATTCCACCCGTGCTCCTGTCCTTTTTATAATTCCGTTTAAAAATGGTCTTTTTTCTATCTTCGATTATACCTAATCCATTATCTTTAAATTCGATCTTTACAAAATTTCTGCCTTCCTGATAAACTTTAGATATTTCAATCCATAGTCTTATTTTTTCGCTGTCGTTGTGAATAACCCCGTTTATTATCAGGTTTTCAAAGGCATCTATTAGAAGTGCCCCACCCATAACATTACTAATTTCTTGAACAGCGCTAAAATTTATTTCTACTTCCCTTTCATGAAATCTTGAACGAATATTTTCAATGCACTTCCCGAGTAAATTTTTTGCATCCGTAGATTTTACACTCATTTCTCCTTCTTCTATCTCTGAAAGTTTTCGCACATTTGAAACCAGAGATGCTCCCCTCTCTAATTGTTGTTTTATTATCTCAGTCATGTCCCTTTCTTTCTCTGAGATATTATAATCACCGTTCCAGATTTTCATTAATTGAACTGAAGCATTAATATTGTTAAGAATATTACCCACATCGTGCGCTAGTAGATCCTTGTAGAAATCAGCCTTATCATACGCTTTTCTGTATCGTTCTTCAGATTCTATTAATTCTTGTTCCGCTTTTTTACGTTTGGTGATGTCAATCGCAGCACCCTCAATCCTATTTTCATTTTCAAACATTCGAGCAGAAATGCTCAACCATATAGGAGTACCATCTCTTTTGGTGACTAGTATCTCATATCCTCTAACTTCTTTATTAGTACGAATTGCTTCTAAAATTTCAATCCGTTGGTGAGGATTAACATAATGTTCAGTAGCAATGTAATCCGCTAAACATTCCTCTCGATTGTTGTACCCAAATAATTTCGCAAAAGTTTCATTGCATTCTAAAAATTTTCCATCACTTATACGAGACCAATATAATCCTACTTGCGCGTTTTCAAAAAGATATTTATATTTTAATTCAGATTCTATTAACTTTTCCTCTGCTTTTATTAAATCTGTAATATTACTCATTACACCATTATAACTTGTTATTTCTCCTTTATTGTTTTTAATAGGGACACCATGATCTCTTATATATACCTCTTTACCCGTATATTTATGTTTTACTCTATAATTAAGGATAAACTCCTTCCCATTTTTTATGGCATCTTCATATATTTTATTAGTTTCCTCACGATCATCGGGATGGATTGTTTGAAAAAAAAGATTAGGATCTTTTAAATAGTCTTCTACAGGTATACCTGTCCAGTCCTCCCATCTATTAGATAGAAATAATGTTGTACTATTTGCATCAGGTAAAGATGAATATATTGCATCAGGCATGTTTTCAATGAGAGTTCGATATTTTTCTTCAGATTCTTTTAGTTTTTGTTCTGCAACAATTTTTTCTGTTATATCTTCAGTTATAACCAAATCTGCGGGTCTCCCCTTATAATTAATAGTTTTAGAAAAATTATCAATCCAAACAATCTCGCCAGATTTTTTTATTATTCGAAATTTATAGCGGTTTATGACATTGAGGTCCCCTTCTTGTTTTTTTTTAGATTGTTCTAAAACAAGCTCTCGATCCTCAGGGTGTATTATTTTTGCGTACTCATAGGGTTCCCAGTTCTTAATATCCTCTCTACTATATCCACTAACATCCGTAGCTCGCTGATTTCTATACTTAAAAATTCCATCCTGTATGATATAAATGCTCATAAAAGATTGTTCAGCTATGTTTCTGAATTTTTCTTCAGATTCTTTTAATTTCTTTTCAGTCCGTTTCCGTTCGGTAATATCCTTGAAAAAACAATGTGCTTGTTGAAAATTCCCGTTTTTATCGAATTCTATTCTTCCATCTAACCAAATAATTCCATGAGTGCCATCTTTTTTAACGATTTCATATTCTACATCCCGTATTACTCCTACGTCTTTAAAATGTGAAAATCTAGAAGTTAATAATTCTCTACTTTTGAGAACTAGATACTCCCCAAAACACTTCCCTAACACTTCTTCTTTATCATATCCTAAAAAATCAAGCCAAGCTTGATTAACATCTATAATATTAGTATCTTCATCCAAAGATTGATAAGGAAGTGGAGCGTATTCATAAAATAATTTGTATCTTTTTTCTAACTCTCTTAATTCTCGTTCTTTATCATGAATTTTCTCCACTACTCATTACACCTTATAAAATTACTCTTTTATTGCTTTATTGACTAAATTAATTAATTCTTGAATCTTAAAAGGTTTACTAATAAACGCCATAGCCCCCATTGAAATAGAAACTTCTTTCATTGTTGTATCAGCACTCGCAAAGATGATTTTTGTGTTATTGTTATACTTCAAAATCTCGATCATTGCGTCAAAACCATTCATTACAGGCATCCGATGGTCCATAATAATTACTTTAGGTTTTTCTGAATGATTTTTATAATTGTCAACGGCATCCTTACCATTTGTAGAGAATTCAATTGAAAAATCCCCCACTTCTGTTAATATTATCTTATAGAGCTTTAGCAAAGTATGGTCGTCGTCAACAACCAGAATTTTAGAGATAGTACATCACCTTATATAAAAATATAGTATTAGATTTTGTATTTATGTATATCAGAAATTCAGCATCGAAAGGTCTTAATGAGAGATCAAAGGATACTAAAAGTCTTATCTAATTAAAAAGTAAAAATAAGATAAAATAAAATAAAAAAAAATAAAATTATTAACTAACAGCAATTTCTTTTCCAAACTCTACACATTTTTCTATACTCTCTTGATCAGGATTCCATAAAGCACGGATACCATCATTGACTACAGAAAAACCGCTCTTCTCTAAGTGTTCTTTTATTACTTTTATTGATTCTCCGCTCCAACCATAACAACCAAACGATGCAGCCTTCTTATTTTTAAAGCGCAAACCCTTAATCATCTCTAAAATTTCAGCAATAGAAGATAGAATTCCTCCTCCTATAGTTGGAGAACCTACGAGAATAGTCTTGGACTTGAAGATCTCTGTTATAACATCGTTTTTATCGGAATTAGCTATTTTAAACAATTTAACATTGACTTCTTTATCTGTCTCCACTATTCCTCTACTAATTGCTTCTGCCATTCTCTTGGTTCCATCCCACATTGAATCATACAATATTGTAATCTGATTCTCTTGATAATCATTAGCCCAAGCTAAGTATTTTTCAACAATTTGGGTTGGATTATCCCTCCAAATAACTCCATGACTTGTAGCAATAATATCGATTGGAAGATTGAGACTCAAAACTTCTCTAATTTTCTTATCGACGAGTGAACTGAAAGGGGTGAGTATATTAGCATAGTACTTAATGCATTCTGCAAAAAGTTCGTTTTGGTCTACAAGGTCATTATACATATACTCATTAGCATAATGTTGGCCAAACGCATCGTTACTAAATAAAATATTATCCTTGGTCATGTAGCACGCCATACTATCGGGCCAATGAAGCATTTTCATTTCAACAAAAACCAATTGCTTATCATTTCCCAGATCTAAGGTATCACCTGTTTTCACCACTTGAAAATTCCAATCCTTATGGTAGTGGCCTTTTAACGACTTAACGCCATTAGCAGTACAGTAAACTGGAGTGTTTGGTATGCGTTCCATTAGCTCAGGAAGTGCCCCGCTATGATCAATTTCCGCGTGATTAGCAATAACGTAATCAATCTTATCTAAGTTAATTTCTTTCGAGAGATTTTCAACAAATTCCTTTGAAAAAGGCATCCATACTGTGTCAATAACGACAATTTTCTCTTCTTTAATTAGGTAAGAGTTGTATGTAGAACCACGATGCGTAGAATATTCATTTCCATGGAATTTTCTAAGTTCCCAATCTGTTTTCCCGACCCAATATACATTATTTTTTATTTTAAAACTCAAATTTCTCATCCAAATTTATTTTTGTGTTTAGATATGTAAAGAGGTATTTCTTACTATTTAAACAATTTTTCATTAGATTAAAAGAAATTTTTAATATAGATGGTATTAAAATTCTTTTCTTGAGAGATAGTCTGCGAAAAAAAGAGGCTCTGGTTGTTTGTGATCTTTAGTTGTTCTTAAAGCGATTTCTACTGCTACATCTAGAGTAGTCTTATATCCTACGCTAATGAACATAGGTTTCATTCCATCGTTTAGACAAACAGCGTATCCTAAAAGTGCATTATTTACGACCATCGAATTTTGTGGATCATCAGCCCATATCGGTGTCTTATTCCCTTGTGTTCTTTCTAATGCTTTCCATTCTGAAAAACCTATAAAAGGGTTTTTAGCCACACCAAAAGTAGGAATATTTAAAATTAAACCCAATTGGACTGCTTCTCCAAATCTTTTTGGATGGATTATACCGTGACCATCACACATAATTATGTCTGGTGTTTCTGGAATTTTTTTTATAGCTTTTACCATCAAAGAGCACTCTCTAAACCCCAAAAAACCGGGTTTGTAAGGAAATGTTATGATTTCTTTAGCAAAAGAATGGTGTTCCATCCTATTAGAATTAAGATTCCATAGAACTGCTGCAGCTATTCCCCATTCTTTTAGGTTTTCATTATAATAGGAAACATCTACTCCAACTATCCAACTTATCTTTTTTATATCTAAGATTTTTATGATTTTACTCTCTTGAATTTTTAGTTTTTGATGGTATTTCTCTTGAAGGTGTTCTGCTTCATCTAAAGATAAATTTGTTTGAAGTAATTCATGCTGCATTGATAATCATTATATTTTTTCTTATATTTAACATTGTTAAAATAATACCAATTTGAATTAAAATGCATCATAATATCCCTGAACTTGTACAAAATAGAATGAAGTTTCTAGAAAAAATAGACGCTGAAGATAGAGTTGATGGTACACCAAGAATGGAAAGACTTCGTCAAATTCCTCCTGAAATAGGAAAATTCCTTTCAATTCTTGCCGCTAGTGCTCCTAAAGGAAAGTTTTTAGAAATTGGAACTAGTGCTGGTTATTCTACTATGTGGATCGCACTTGCGTGTATGGAACGAGGTACTATGATAAAAACATTTGAACTATTAGAAGAAAAGACATTATTTGCTAAAGAGACATTTCGGCAGAGTAACATGGAGAAATATGTTGAATTAGTGGAGGGAGATGCACGAGATTATTTAAAAGAAGAAAGAGACATATCTTTTTGCTTTTTGGATGCTGAAAAAGAAGTATATGAGGATTGTTATGATTTAATCGTCCCAAACATGGTAAAAGGAGGATTTTTAGTAGCTGATAATGCAATTAATCATTATATTACTTTAAAACCAATGATAGACAAAGCTTTATTAGATGAACGTGTCGATGCTTTAGTAGTTCCTATTGGAAAAGGTGAATTGTTATGCAGAAAAATTTGATTGAATTATTTAAGCGAAATAAGCTGATATTACTTTTCAAATATAAATTGACTCATCGATTTATTTATAATTTTTATAAGAATGACTAATAAGAGTGAATTTACATCTTTATTCTATGGATTATGTGAAGATTAATAAGAAAAGAGTTTTCATAAATAACGGTAATTTATTTTTAGATAATTATAATATTAATGAAATTCGCGATATTAAAAAACTGAAAAGATATCCCAATCTTAAGGGGCTTTTTTTAGAGAACAATAAACTTACTAAAATTGAAGGGTTAGATCATCTTGGTAACCTTAATAAGCTTCATTTAGAAGGGAACTCTATAACTGATATTAGTGGATTAGATTCACTTAGTAACTTGGAAGAATTACAGTTAGGAGAGAATCAAATTTCTAAAATTTCTAATTTAAATCATCTTCAAAACTTAAAAGCGCTAGTCCTAAAAAAGAATAGGTTAAGAAAAATTGACGGATTAAAAAAACTTGTCAACCTTAAGAGCCTGGACTTAAGCGATAATCAAATAGAAGACCTTGATGGTATAGAAAACTTAAAAAACCTCGAATTTTTAAATCTCTCAAATAATAATATCATAGATACTAAAAACCTTACTAATTTAACAAATCTCCAGACATTGAAACTTAATGGTAATCCCGTAAAGAATTCTAGCAGTTAAAATAAGAGTTAAGTCAAATTTAATTCAGGATTATAAGAGAGAAATCTTGATGAAAGATTGGACTATTGAAGTTTCATATATTTTTTTAATTTCATTAATTTAACTATGAAAAAAATGTGGATAATTCATAATTCTTTACACGGAAATTCTGAGCAGATTTCAAAAACTATTGCTGAGGATTTAAAAGATGGCTACGATGTAAGTGTAGATAGTATTAAAAATATCTCCCCTGAAGATATTGCTAAAGATGCCCCTTATGGTTTGATTATAGCTACTCGAATCGTTGCTTTTAGGTCAGATAACGAGATTCGAGAGTTTATCAAAAATATGGATAGGGTCATAACTAAACCAATTTCGAAAGTCGCCTATTTCTCTACCCATGCATTGGGATGGAAAAATTTCTTCATAAAAGGAATGAAAAAAACAGTTGAAAAAGCTGAATGTTTTGAAGAAATCTGTCCCGAATTCCTTGAAGTTAAAATGGAAAAAGCTGAAGGACCAGCTGTCGAAGGTGCTGATGTTAAAATTCAAGAATTCATATCAACATTAAGAGAGTTTATGAAGTAAATTACTCGGATCTTTTTTTTATTATCTCAAATGTTAAGTATGAATCATGAATCTATGTGTATAAAGAAAAAATAGAAGTTAACTCTTATCCAGAATCAGTGGATATATCTGTTTTTCAATTTTTCCTCTCATCAGTCGATCCCGTTGTTTCAAAATATCCTTTTTATAATAAAAAATGGGGAATAACCAAAGAAATGAACCAGTTATCCACACAAAAAGTATTATAAACACTGCATTTTGGATAAACAACCCTTCTTGGTAGATAATAATGGAAAGAAGAAAGTTCCCACAAATTCCTCCTAAATTCACCATTAAACCATTCAAAGCGTTAGCAGTACTACGGGTTTCTGGAAGACATACTTCGGAATACACGGCGAATTGGGTTCCTGTAGTAAAAGAGGTAAAGAAATATCCTATGAATCCAAATGGAAGAGTAAAAACCAAGATCGGGAATGGAAAAACATAAAAAATTAATAAGGACAGCGATCCTCCTAATACGCCTATCATAGCAACCAGAAAGCGTAATCGGTGTTTTCCGTTTTGAAATAGACGATCGTTTATTTTTCCTCCGATAATCGCTCCTGGAAGGGCGGCAATACCAATTATCAGATAAATAATTGTCGCCAGATCTGGATTCCCTAAGTTAGAACTTAAGATATAGATCCCCCAATTTCCAAGGATGGAGGTGACAAGTCCGCCGGTAAGCACAAAAAATAGAATGCTCATAACCGATCTCATTTTAAATAAAAGAATAAGATCTTGACGAGATAACTTGTAATTGTAATTATTAGGGTTTAGGTGATCTCCTCTATCTATGGTGTTATGCCTTAAATCCAACGCTTTTATAAAATATATGATGATTAGTGACACACTAATATAAAATCCTAAAATAAAAGCAATACGCCAATGTAAAATTGAACCCACAATAATACCTATTCCATTTCCTAAAATAAGACCAAACTGCATTAATCCGAATCTTGATCCCCGTTCTTGAGGAGGGAACATTTCTCCGATCTTAGAGAAACCTAAAGGGATAAATCCACCCGTCCCTATAGCACTAATCATGAGCATACTAAGGAAAAAAGTATAATTAGCAGATAAGGATATTAGTCCAAAACCTATAATCCATAGCAAATTAGTTAGCAAAAATAATGTTTTACTACTAAGAATTTGCAAAATCCTCTCTCTGAAATAACCAAAAAATAGAACACTTACCGAATTACAGATTAGATAAAGTAGTATCGCCGTACTTATTGAAAACTCGGATATCGATGGTAGGGAATAAATAATACTTTCAATATTCGGAGGTATAATCCCTACACAGAAATATATCATTAAATAAAGCAAGAAAATGAGTCGAAAGCTGCGAGTTTTAAGTTTTTTATTCAAAAATAGAGCGCTTTTTTTAAATTTCCTACATTTTTCGTCTACAGGACTTCTAGGTAGTAGGTATTTATAGCAGAAATCATTTTCAAAATACCCACAAAATAAGCATAAACCATATTTGGAATTTAACTCTCCATCTAACTGAATTGCTTTCATAGACTTATCTTAAGACTTCTACTTATAAAGGAAAAAAGAATCTCACTTATTTTTAAATATCCGAATCCCATGCATTCAATAAAAAATTTATATGATTTTTTCTATAAATATTTAAAACTTGGGTCTAAAATAGTATAAATTTTGATAAATAATCCAAAATTATATTATGTTGAAAATTATAACTGGTCAATATGATATATAACAGCTTAGTAAGATGTCCATTTTGTGGACATTCAAATACAGTAGATATAAAGGAAAATCAATGACTTATGAGCCTTGAATGTCAAAATTGTAAAGAAATCATTACTGGTAAAGAAAATCCTCATGGATGAAATTGAGTACTTTGTGCATATGGTAGCGTTCCCTGATTACAAATTCAAAAAAGAGAAAATAAATCAATAAAAAAAAATCAATGATATCAATAAGAAAATGCTAGTTATTGGTGGAGATGGGATAGTGATCTCGCATTTTTATCAAAAATCTAATATTTCTTTTTTCATAATCGATAGAAAAAAATAAAAAATTAACTTAGTGAAACAAAATGGGAAAATATGATTTAATAATTATTGGTGGAGGAGCTGCTGGATTTGCTGCTGCAATGAAAGCTAATGACTTAAAAATTAAAACTCTAATGATAAATAATGATACAATAGGTTTAGGTGGAACATGCGTTAATGTAGGGTGTGTTCCTACAAAATATTTGCTAAATATAGGAGATTTAATTTACGAATCGAGAGAGCAAAGATTTGAAGGGATAAAATCGTCAATTTCTGTTAATTTTCAAAAAGTCATCGAGGGAAAAAATAATCTTATCAAACAATTACAATTCGACAAATACCAAAATGTCCTAAAGAAATTACCCAATGTTGACCTAGTTGAGGGCAATGCTAAATTCTTATCAAATTCAAAAATTCAAGTAGATAATCAAACAACATACCAAGCAAAGAATTTTATTATTGCTACTGGCTCCTCATCTTTTATTCCACCAATAAATGGGATTGAACAAGTCGATTATATCACGAATATTGAAGCACTTCAATTAAAAAAGCTACCTAAGTCTATGATTGTTTTAGGTGGAGGTGCGTTAGGTGTTGAATTTGCTCAATTATTTTTCATCTATTCACAATTTAATAAGGTTTGAGAGAAAGGTCTTCTAAGATGTCTTTAATCAAGGGATCTTGCGAATAATTTTTGCTCAAACTGAGAATATAAGTTTAAATTGGTATATTAATTTTAACAAATTTGACAATAGGAGATTTGTGAATTAGAGTTTAATTAAGAGTCAAATAATGAAAATCCTAAAAACAATGTGGGAAAGAGCAGAAAGATATCCCGATAGGATGATTAAAGTGGAGGGAAGATTTTTACTAGATCTACGGAAAAAAGTAAACGATTTGGAACGGGAACTTGCAAATACAAAAAATGAATTAAATAGAGTTTATCAGGAATTAGAAGACGCGAAAGTTAAAATAGAAGAATTAGAAAAATCCCGTTTAAAAAATAGAACACCCTCTGACTCAGATTTAACTCCAATTGAAAAAAGCGAAAAAATTAAGCCAACTTTTTCTAATGAAGATAGTGTTAAACTCCAAGGAAATACTGAGTCAATATATAAAGTTATCGTGATTGGTGACCCTGAATGCGGTAAAACAGAACTCCTTGCTAAATTTGCCACGGATATATCTGAAGATAAAAATCTTCCAACCGTCGGCGTTTCAATTTTAAAAAAACAAATTACTCTTGATAAAATTAATAAAACCATCAACTTGATGTTCTGGGATATCGCCGGACAACCACAATTTTATATGCTCCACAGACCATACTTTATTGGTGCTGACGGCGTTATTTTAGTTTTTGATACAACGCGTTCTAGCACTTTTAGTAATGTCAATAACTGGTGGCAATCCTGCGTCAAGTATGGTCTTAGCGGAGTTCCGAGAATATTAGTAGGGATTAACAATGACGCAAAATCAGAGTCAGAACGCAAAATTATTAACCCGATGGTGCAAAATTTAAGTAAAAAGTTGAACGCTCCCTATTTTGAAGTCTCCTTAGCTACTGGGGAGAACGTAACTCTCGTTTTCCAAAGAGTAGCCGAATTATTGTATGCTCAGAAAAATGAGAAGGATGCCACATAATTGGAGTTTCTTATGCCAGCATTGAAAAAAGTTTTGATCGTTATGGAAAATGAAGATATAACTAATCTGACTGAGAAGTTTTTACAACTCGAGAATTACGAAACTATCACTTGTAGCAATGGATATGACGCACTAGACATTATTAAAGAAAAACACAATGAAATAGCACTCGTATTGCTTGATATATTGCTCCCTAGTATGAGTGGCTATGATATTTTGGCTGAGATCAAGTCAAAATATCCTAAAATTTTAGTAATTCTTTATACTGCTAAGAATTTTTTTGAAGATATCCAGAAAGGAAAAGAACTTGGTGCTGATGGATATTTACTTCTCAAAGGATTTAATGACGATGATAAACTAATAAATAATTTAATTAAATCGGTAAACCTGAAAGATGATCAAATAAAAACCATGATCGACGCAATAAACTTAAAAGAGCAACAAATTAATAGGCTTAGCAAGTCATTAGAAATAAAAAACCAGAAGATTAAGGCATTAGAAACATCTATTAATTTGAAAGAAGAAGAAGTAAAAGAGTTGAAATCATCTACGGTTAAAAAAGATCTCTTAGCAGAGAAAGATGAAGAAATCGAAGAATATCAGAAAAAACTAACCATCTTAAAAGGGGAATTAGAAAAAGCCGATGAAATTTTGGAAGCGTTAGAAATTGAAAACGAGAGATTGCGGAAATACCTTGCTTCGAAGGCTGAAGCAAAAATCATCGATTCAACGTTCATGGTGATTCCTAAATCTGAGATTTTGAAAAAGATTCGAGAAATATTAGGAAATGCGGTTCACTATGTGACAATTGTAGTTCCCGATATAAACGATCTGCAAGATTTGCATCTGTACGAGGTGCGTTTTTCGGTAAACTTGAAGATCATGTGCAATTTTGATCCAAGCCTTGAAGAAGATGCGAAACTTTTAGCAGAATTAGAAAGTTTGGATAACATCACGATTCGACTCTATGAAGACCGTGACCGCTTCTTAATAGATCGGGACGGAGAAGAATTATTGTTCTCAATTGTTGGAAGTAGCGAAGACAATAATTTAGTGATTTATACAAAGGATCCAAAGCACTTGGCAAAGAAATCTAAGTTTGACGGAGACGATCGTTTTCCTTTTCCTTTTATTTTCAAACCTCCAAAACCACCTGGCGACTTAGCGTTGGCAGGTCGAGCGCAACTTCGCCATCCTCCAAAGAAAAAGGAATCAGAAATAAAAATTGCATGTCAATATTGTGGAATGGAGCTTACTAAAGAAGATCATCTTACGCATTCTTGTAAAAAGAAGCCAAAAAAAACATAACTTAGGTGTTGATTAAATAATTTCTGAAAAAGGATTTGAATCCCTTAGTAGCCAATTAGGAATCCCCGGGACATCATATAGAATTCAACTGGGGCTTATAAACGGCAAATGGGCGATTCGTTTGCTAAAGGGGAATACCTTAATAAATTCTTACATTTTTAAGGA
The DNA here is from genome assembly GCA_016839745.1 of Promethearchaeota archaeon. Lineage (GTDB taxonomy): Archaea > Asgardarchaeota > Lokiarchaeia > Sigyniarchaeales > SOKP01 > SOKP01. The sequence goes on along the minus strand of JAEOTS010000141.1, from coordinate 11,341 downwards.
TGAAGATTTGAGTGGGTCTGTTTTTCCTAATCAAAATCTTATCGTAGATTGGGTATTAAGGATAGTAGCAATTCCAAATATTAATCCACAACAAATAATGAAAACTATACAAGCCTTAGTAAAACAAGCTATTACCAAATGGGAAGAAAAGTTTTTAACACTCGTTCAGGAAGAAACTCATGCTAATTTTGACTTGATAATGCAAAAATTAGAAGAAATTAAAATACCTGATGGTTTTGAACGAGAACTAATAATTATTGGTGATCACGCATACTCTGTCGTCGAGAAAGTGCAAAATTTTCTTGGAAAGAAGGAAGTTACTAAGGAGATTTCTAGAGTTGGAGCAATTCCAGAGGGTGTATTTTTTGCTGAAGATTATTCTCCTAGAATACTATCTGAGAATGGTAAAATATTAGCAATAGAATTTCTTAAACGCACTGTTGGTAAAAAAAGGAAGCTCTTACCCAAGGATGATGATGACGACGATCATTTTATATATCCATACATTTTCACTCATCCGAGACCCCCTGATGATTTCGAACCGGCACCTCAATCACAGATTCGTACTCCCTTAAAAGAAGAAGTAACCGAAGTTGAAGTTAATTGCCAGTATTGCGGGAAGTTCCTTACTCAAGATGATCAATTTACTCATTCCTGTAAAAAGAAGCCAAAAAAGGTTTAAATAGTTACTAAAAGTCCTAAAGTTAAAATTTATGAATAGTAATTTTCGTATTCTTCATCGAACTCTCTGATGTATTCAATAGGCATCCCATCAGGCTTTCGATCAGGAGGAATGTATGTTATTTTTAGATCTGGAACAACAGTTTCAATCCCGTTTGTTGCCATAAGTATTGCGGGATGATCTGGTTCTTTATAAATTTCCTTACTTACTTTTAGGGTCGCTTCTCTACAAACTTGCTCATCAATCAAGCCTAATGATTCAAGATATAAGTTGAGAAGGATATGATATGTATAAGCCCAGACAATCTCATATGTTTGAGTTTTGAGGATGATTCTTAGCGGACTTATATTCATAACAATCTCTGTTCCAGGTTGAAAGTGCATCCCACCTATAAATCCTCCACGGAACATACCCATATCAACTAATCCTAAAGTTAATCCCTTTCGATGTTGATCAAAAACCTGTTGCACGTCATCTTTAACCTTTTTAAAAATAAGCGGTACCTCCTTTTTCCACTCAGATAGATTCATCTTGCACCTTATTCATATGCGCTATTATGTTTACATATCAAACAATATTTAGGTATTTAAATCTTATCAAATTATTAATTATTCGCAATCTCAGGAGTAAAACAATTCTGAAAATGATATTTTGACAGTCACCTCAGTTAATACAATCCCACCGTGGCGACTCGGGTGCGTCCGCTCCGAAGGGGCAGTAGGACGCCAAGCCACGCTCTAAGCGAAGCGCCAATACTAATTACTGTTTTTCTACTTAAGCTTTTACGCTTACGTATAATAACGATGATATGTCTTTTAGGTCTTAAACATGGAATGCGAACAATTAAAAATACTGAATGGGAATAAATCTATAGAAATCTCTCTACATATCGATTCAGGACATTAAGATATAGATTTAAAAGTACCCTAAAGGATTCCCGCGGGATCCTATTGGACTTACTTCAGATGAGTTATGATCCCTTGAATAAAAGGGACACCGTCTAAATTTATATGAAATAAAAACATCATCAAACTCAAAAAACTTATCTTTATAGATATAATCACCTGAGTAAAAGCGCACTTTGTTTTTAGATTTCAAATAAATTTTAACAACCCTTCCTTTGGTTGGCTGTCCTTTAAAATACTTCGTGTAACCTAGCATCCAAGCTATATCACCCCACGCTATGAATTTTGGTTCACCGATTTTTTTGTAGTAAATTCCTCGATAGTGTAATACTATAAAGAAATGTTTTAAAGTGAGTGCGTACCTAATCAACCAAATACTAGTTCCAAAGGATAAAGGAAATAGCAAAACAATCATTACCATCGTTACTCCACCCGATGGTCCAAATCCACCAAATATAAACAACACAAGACCAAAAAGAAGAGTAATACACAAAAAAAGAAACAACAATCCAAAAAACCAAAAAAATACTGTTTGTAACTTATATTTACATGTTAAAACTACTAGATCTCTCGTTTCTAATGAACTCATAAGCTTAGATTGAGATTTTCCTAGATTTGAACCTTTAAATTGTCTAAAAACAGTTTCTAAAGCTCGTTTTTCTCTCTCATCTATTTCTATTGGGATTTCACCCTCTTTCTCCGTGGCACTACCCTCAGAGGAGGGTTGTATCTCTTTAAGTAAAATTAATTTGCTTTTCCAATCTAACGGTTTTTCCAATCTGTTATTATCATTAGATATTTTTTCGTTATTTTTGGAGGAAATAGGTTCATTTTTTAAAGTTTTATTCCGTTCTGGAGCTAAATATACCAACTCTGCGATTTTTTCGAACACTTCTTTAATATTTTCTCCAGTAAGAGTTGAAGTTTCATAATAAGGGGCGTTTAATTTATCACTTAGATGTTCTCCCATTGGTAGTATTATTTTCCTCTCGTTTTTTAAATGAAGATTATTTCCTACTAATATTCTCGGTATTCCACTTAATCCATATTTAACAGCTGAGCTATACCAATTATTAATGTTACTAAACGTATTTGAACGTGTAAGATCAAATACTAGGAGAATTCCATCTGCGTCTTTGAAATATGGGCGATGAAGCATATAAAATTGCGGTTGTCCTGCGATATTCCAAAACATCAAATTTACCGTGGCGTTATAATCTTTCAGTTCAATGGACCATTTTTTAATTGAGACACCAACGGTTCTTAAATATTTCTCCTCAAATTGTGATGAAAATTTCGCGAGAAGCTCGGTTTTCCCTACAGCAGGGTCCCCAAGTACAATAATCTTATAAAAATCTTTAATTGATTTATTTCTCATCTTCTCGTCTTCTTCAGAAAGATACTCTTCGATTTTTAAAATAGCTTTCTTAAAAGGTTTTCTATGCTCAATACTAATCTGATTTGACATTCCTTTCAAATCGTCTATAATTGAATTAAAAAACTTGCCATCTATTCCGTAATAATAATTTTTTGAGGTTTCTGCCAGAAAAGACATCAGAATGTTTTCTCCATTAGGGAGCAATATTAATTTTAATATGATGTGTTTAATTTGATTTGGAAATAACTTAGTAGAATAGATTAGAAATTTCATAAACAAACTCTGATTAAGCACGAGGTTTTCTACTAGTTTTGTGGTCTCTATTATCGTTTTAAACTCACAAGGAGTAAAAAATCTCAAAAAATCTTGTTCAAGGAGATAATGAACAACTGAAGGATACCCACTCTCGAGTCTTAGGGCAATTTCTTCTTTGAAGACTCTATTGGCCAATAAATCTCCATTTTGAGCCAATTCTCTTAACAAAGGAAATGATATATTGCTCATTAATATTCTCGTATCGTAATCGTTCTCAACCCAAGCCTCAATGTTTGAGCAATGTCCCCAAAATTCCTGTTCGGGAGTTATGTCATGCCTTAATCCATGCACAGGAGCCGCCATAGGATCTGTTACGATTCTATTTTGATATACATGCTTACTATACAACTTGGCTGCCTCATCTATAGAATCAACTTCATCATATAAGTGTATATCTTCTTTCGGTATATCTATTGTTAATCGCATACATTGAATGAACTTAATGCCATTTATGTAGATATACGTGATCCCATTCTCCAACTTAAGGGTAATGCGTTTATTTATTTTATACTCGAGATCAATTCCGCTTTTTCTCTCGTAATTAAACATATAATTATCGATCCTATGCGCTTTCTTATCAATTTCTACAAATTTGTTGCCTTTTATTCTAGCTCAAAGAAGAATAATGATGCTATTTCATAAAAAACTACGCAATTTTATTCTTAAAAATCGCATGTAACTAGTTTATTATAATAACAATTTTACCTATGTTTGTATTTTTAAGAAGAAACGAAAAGAAACGTATTTAAAATCGTGAGTGATTATTTAATATTTGATCCTTTTAGTAAAAAAACTTCCTTAAGTGTAAAAGTTGATTCAGTACGTAAATATTCTTACAAAAAATGGAAAATCGTTACTGTTTAGAGAATACGGAACTATTGACATAGATAGAGACTTATTAACTGATTTCTTAAGTTCGTTTTTAGAGTTCAAGGAAAAAAATAGCCAAAGTGAGATCAGACTTACGCAAACAGAGAAGTTTAAGTATTTCTACAGTGTAATTAATAATATCATTATTGTTGTTTGTTCGGATTTAGATGATGACGATTCTCACATTAAATCGCAAATTTTGAGCATAAGGACAAAATTTATTGAAAAGTACGAGCAATCCCTCTACGACGAGATTTGGGGAGAAAATCGAGCACCATTCGACGATTTTAAAAATGTCATTGATGACATAATTTTGGATGGAATTAATGTTTCGTTAATTGGATATGGAAGCACAGCTTTATTACTTTTAATTTGTGGAAACGATATTGAATCTGAATATATTCCCACGTTGCGTTCCGATGTTGATATACCACTATATAATGGGATAACTCGTTCTATTAATCTATGGGTTATAGGAACAGAAAGTTTTCGATCCGTATATGAACGGGTGTTAGAGAAATCGGATATATTGATAATAGTTACAAATTCAACTTTAGCAGATATAAATAGAATTCGTTATATTGAAATGTTTTCTATACCTAAAAATAAAACGGTAATTGGAATCGCAAACTGTCAAGATATGCCTAATAAGCTCACTCCTGCATTTTGCGAGAAGATTGTATCAGATCGCGGAATAAAATTTTACGGTATTGATGCGTCCAATCCTGTGTATCGAGAAAAAATACACGCAATTTTATCAAATGCTATCCTAAAGTTATCAAATGGAAAAGAAAATACGACTTGCGAACAATGTGGAAATACGGTTGGTATTGATTTTTTAGAGATATTACAAAAAAATCGAACGAAGGTAAGAGATCTTTCTTATTGTCCAACATGTAATTTTCCGTTACGATATATTCACTATGAAGATTGTATTGAAATTCGAACGTATAATCCAATAGATCGTCGACATCGAAAGGATACTGAATTAAGTAAACGATTTAAGGCGCGATGGATTGATTATTTAGGAATAATTCTTAATGGAAAGGAGCAGATATATTCAAACGTTGACCTTAATTATCTAGAAGGCGAAAACAGAGTAGATTATATTGTTGAAAGATTTTTAGAGGGAAATCTCGATCAAAAAATCTTAGAGCTCTACGCTCCCTATATTGAAAAATGTAATTTTCCTAATAGTTGGGAACATCCACTTTCTCTTCCTAAATGCTTCTCGTTAGAAAAAGATGGTTTAACTTATGTTGTAATCGGAATATTATCAAATCCAAGTTCGTTCTTAAGAGAAATTGCCTTTATTTTTAAAAAATTGTTTTCTATTTATAACATTAACCAAGAAAAAATGGACAAATCAGATAAGATGAATGTCCGTAGTTTTATAAAATGTAACTTTGAATATATAGAAAATGGAAATTTCAACCTTATTAAAGAATCTCTGTCTGATTTTCTTGAAAAGAGAAATCAATTTAGGAATTTGAAAGCAAAAATAATTAAGGGTAAGAAAGGAAAATATAAAGAAAGATGGGATGACATCACATGTCCAATGTGCGGAGCACATGGCAAAAAAAATATTAAGAAATTTGAAGATAAATCAAAAATCCTATATTATATATCTATAGTACCTATATACGCTAAGAAACACATTTGTAAGCTGTGTGGTTATGAGATTTAATTCATTATTAAAAAAATAAAGGAAGAGGGGAAAAGACACTCCAACCCCTAACAAAAAATAAGATTAAAAAATGAAAAGACTTTCCAATTGATTATTAATAGTTATAGAATTTAAAAGTATACGTACATCAATACCAAAAAAAATTTATATTATTTTTTCTATAAATATTAAAAATTTATACTCGTCTACCTTTTTAATAATAATAGAATCTTTTTTAATTAATAGAATAACTCTTAAAGAGACATAAGATTGGTACGCCCTCAAACAGAAAAAGGCATCTGCTTACGGTGTAAAGGAGCGAGATTATTATGTGGCAAAAAAACTTGTCCAATCTTATTAAAAAAATCTGTTTTGAAATCTCTTGTTCCATTTGAATTCGATAAAACTCTTCGGGATGTTGAGCTATTTGGACCTAGCCCTCCTGGGTTTTTCGTCGGTCATTTTAATTATCCAAAAGTTTACCTTGGTCCGTTGGTTCCCTTCCAAGAATTTGAAATAAACCTTAATGTCTCTGATTATCACATTTTAGATGCTCCTGAGTTGTGGTTCGGAAAGAGCTTAGTTGACATTGTTAAGTATAGAAGTAGTTTAGTGCGAAATAATTTTAAAATTGATGTTAATATTGGAAAAAAGAGTCGGAAAAACACCCCACCTTTAAAGCTTCAAAAACTATTGGAGACTTCACAAGAGTTATCGATGGCTGCCCGCCCCGTAGATACTGAGACGAAGTTAGAAAAAATGAGTCTCAGAATGATGATGGATAATCACGCGTTACCAATGGGACCTACGGGTATGACTGAGAAAATTCGGATTACAGAAAATACAAAAGTTCATCCAAAAGTAGATTATGTCGTTTCTGATACAGATTTAAATGCGACCGAAGCAGTTTCAAAATATCTCTACTTTAAAGGACAAGTTCCAGAATCAACAATAAAGAGAGTTTTTTCAGCAGGGTTATTAGGTCAAAAAACAAGGCGGAGAATTGTTCCAACACGATGGAGTATTACTGCAGTTGACGATATTATATCTAAAGCGCTCATCAAAGAAATAAAGAGATTTCCAGAAATTGATAATTATCAAATATTCGAAAACACTTATCTTGACAACCATTTTAAAATTCTTCTTTTTCCAGGCAAATTTACTTACGAAATGAACGAAGTTTGGGCGCCTAATACTCTTTGGAATATTTCACTCAATGGAGACAACCGTAGTTTAAAACCTCAAATAATGACTGATTTTGAATTTTATAAAGGTAGAAAAAATTACGCGAGTAATATCACAGGTGCTTACTATGCTGCTCGAAAAGAAGTCTGCGAGTATTTGTTTAAAATCGGAAGGCAAGCAAGAGTTCTAATCTTTCGGGAAGTGCAAGGAGGTTATGTGGTTCCTTTAGGTGTTTGGGTTATCAGAGAAACGGTAAAAAATGCAATGGAACTAGGTAACCCTCTCATACTTGATAATTTTGACGATTCAACTAAAAAAATGGCGGAAGGATTCATGGTGAGCTATAAATATTGGAAGCAGAGCAGCAAATTAATAAATTTCATTAAAACTCAAAGAACAATAGATAATTTTTTATAACGATTAATTGAGAGGGGATAAGAAGATTGATTATTGACATACACGTACATCCTTTATGTAAAGAAGTTAGTTGGGATGATCCTAAAAAAATTTGCAAAGCAATGTACGGACTCGATCCTAACAAAGAAAAATACATGTACAGAGCTTTTAGAGATTTAAAGGAAAGTATCTCCATTGATAACTACATTGATTTAATGGATAAATTTGGGATAGAGAAATCAGTAATTGTGAGTTTTAATATTCAAACCGCTTATGGAATAACTCTTGTCACGAACGAGGATGTAGCTAATCTGGTAAAATTGCACCCAAATAGGTTTATTGGATTCGCAGGGATTGATCCTCCCGCTTTAGATGCTATTGATCAGTTAGATTACGCGATCTCGTCTTTGGGATTAAAAGGTGTCAAACTTGTACCCCCTGCCCAGAAATTTGATATTTCAGATAGAAAATTCGATTCTTTGTGGAGAAAATTGGTTGATTATAATATACCCCTATGGACACATGGTGGACACCAAGTTAGCACTGGTGGAGCTATAGCGAAGTATGGACATCCTCTGTTAATTGACGAAGTAGCATCACGAAATGAAGATTTGGTAATTATAATTGGGCATATGGGAGTTCCTTGGTTCTGGGATACCTATTCTGTAGTATTGAGACATCCCAATGTATACGCTGACATTTCAGCTCATCCAGACCTTTACGAATATTATCCTTGGGAGGCTTATGTAAAATATAATATCGAACACAAACTTTTATTTGCATCTGATCATCCCTTAGTTCACTGGAATAAAATAGTACCTGCTACGCTAAATTTACCCATTTCAGAAGGATTTAAGGAAGCCATTTTATATAAAAATGCCAAAAAACTTTTAAAAATTTAATTTATTTGAATTCAAACTTAAAACTAATTCAGTATAAATAATATTTTATTTTATAGAATTTAATGAAAAGAAGTTATTTGATTCTAACTAAAATCGTAATTATCTTCACTTTATCTCTCTTAGTTTACTTCTCTTTAACAGATTATTTGCTTAATAAGCAATTGTTTGAGTGGTATTCGTATGAATTAACTGTCATGCGAGCTACAACGCTTATATTGTTAAACATTTTCTTTTTTATCTTAGTATTAATAATCAAAATCAGCCACTTTAAAAAATTGTATCTTATTCTTATTATTTTTGGGATAACTGCGTGGAATGTTTCTCATTTCGACTCTATCCTTGATTTAAATTTACTTTCAAACACGAGTGATGATTTTTTAGAAATTGTATTGTTTATATCAACATCTATCGTTTCACCTGGTTTATTGATTTTAATTGTTTATTACATCAAGAAATTTACTTCAAAATTTGAAGGAAACTTTATTGGTAAATACCATATGCACGAGGGATTATTTGGTCTAATCTTAGTCGGATTAGGTATACTGTTTTTTGCATTCCGTACATATGCAATCCAGTTTGATATTTTTTTAAAGGAATTTAAAGTATATTTAGCGATAATAATGATCCTTCTTTATTTTTTCTTATTTTTTGGTGGTTTTTTTATTCTTAGAGATTTCAATGACATAATCCGCCTTAGATTTATAAAAAAAATACCCACATCTCAAAAAAAGTCAAACCTAAAAGTTTCCATTTTCAATTCAATGACTCACGATAACATTTCCTTTTTTAGACTTTCAAAACTATATATCTTTCCATTAGGTGCATTTTTGACTGGAATTTCATTTAGTATGGTTATATACAGCACAAAATTCATCCCAAAAGATGTACTAAGTTCGAAGGAAACAATTAATCTAGGTTATTTACTTGGTTTGTTAGCTGGGGCATTGATAGGATATGATTGGGTAAGAGTTTTTAAACGGTTTTATCCTAATCAATATGAGGAAATAGAGTTGAAAATAATAGAAATACAAAATACTGATAAATAAATTATTTGATTGCGATGATTTGGAAAACTTCTATAAATAAAATGACGGGTACTAAGTATCCATTAATTATGGCAGCATTTGCGGGCTTAGGCAGAACTGAGTTTGCGGCATCATTTTCGAATGCTGGAGGATTAGGCATTATTACTGGCTTAAATTATAAATTAGATTCTTTCAAGTCAGAACTTATAAAAATGAAAGAATTGACAGATAAGCCTTTTGGCGTTAATTTAACAGTCTTACCACCAGGAGTAAGAGCATTTGATCCCCTTAGCAATGTTACTAAAGAAGATTACTTTAAATATTTGGAAATCGCTATTAATGAAGGTGTGGAAGTTTTTACTACCTCTGCGTACCAAGCGACTCACCTTGGAGAAAGAATAATAGGAGCAGGATGTTATTGGTTCCACAAATGTTCTTTACTTAGGCATGCAATTTCAGCAGAAAGAGTTGGAGCAAGTGCTGTCACATTAATTGGAATGGAAGCCTCGGGCTTTAAAAATCCTTTTCAACATACTACTTTAATCAATATTACACTAGCAAAACGATTACTCAAAATACCAATAATTGCAGCAGGCGGAATTGGTGATGCACGTGGATTTTTAGGCGCATTAGGTATGGGAGCAGAGGGAGTTTGCTTAGGTTCAGCGATCCTTACCACGAAAGAAAGTCCTGCTTCTAAAGAATCAAAGGAGAGATGGTTAGATACCGATATACATTCTGAATATTACCACAAACAATTATACCATGGAGAATTAAAGAGTACTAGGGTACTCTCAGCAGCAATCGCCCTTCAGAAAAAAAATTCTTCCATTCACGAATTTATCGAAGAAATTATGGTTGAAGCCGCAGAAATACTAACATCATGGGGTTTTGAGAAAGATCAATTTTCAACTCTTCCCACATAGTTAATTCAAATTTGATTGAAAATAGTTTTAAATAGCATAGCAGTAAATAATTATTATTGGATAACATAATTTAAAGTATTCAATAATTAATTACTAAAATTAAAATTAGGTGAAATTATGGCTTTAGCAGGCGAAAGAATTGGAATACCTAGCGCAGATGAAGCCCCTATGATTGTAATGGCGCGATATAAGCAACCAATCGCAGGGATTTTGTCAATCGCTCTTGTTTTTATAATCAGCATTATAACTTGGTGGATTTTTTTTGATTCACGATGGCACAATCCTTATCCAAACCAAGAAATGGAAATTACAGCATGGGCAACAGTAATAGGTGGTTTTGGATTGATAGGTGTTGTATGGGCAATCTGGTTTGAAAATTGGCCTTATTATAATTGGTTCCGCACTCCTTGGAAAGTTGGATTAGTAGGAACTGCGATAAATTTCATAATAATCTTGATTTTTTCACTTTTACTTTTACCTTGGTTTACTTCATTTTATGGTAGTGAAATTATCGCAAGGGGTTTACCTGATGATCCTTATATTGCCTGGTTCCTTGGTGCTTCAATTTTTGGAGCTTTAAGTGGTTCGTGTTTTTCATTTGCAGTCCTCTGGGTTGCTGGAACTATGTATTGGCCTTTCTTTAAGATCAAACAACCTAAACGCGGAGTTATTGTTTGGATTATTGGTACTGCAATTACTCTCTTTGTTTGGTTCTTATTATTTTTTCCAGCAGGTGAACGCACAACTACTTCGGAAGCTAGTGCAGTTAAACCTATAACATCTTTCCCCAGTTACGCATTCTCACTAGGATGGACGCAATGGTTGATATTTTTTTCACTTCTTACGCTAATGGTATTTGAATATTGGCCGTGGAGCAAAATTGGTCGAAAGCAACCTTTTATTGGGATGATAGCATTTGGAGCATGTACTTTGTTAGGTTTACTCGTTTCTTATTACTTCCCTAGCATTGTAAAGTATATATTCGATCCGTTCTTTGTAGCGATTGGAGGAATACCTCCTGGTCCAGTACCTAGACTTAAAGGTTGGTATATGATGAGTATTACTTATGCTATATTTCTAATTTGCGCTGT
>JAEOTS010000140.1 GCA_016839745.1 Promethearchaeota archaeon | reverse complement strand
TCACATACTTCAGAAATTTCGTATAACATGTGCGAAGCTACAAAGATGGTTTTTCCTAATGTTTGAAGTTTTCTGATATATTTACGTATTTCAATGCGAGCCAAGGGATCTAATCCCGTTTGTGGCTCGTCTAATATTATGATCTCCGGATCGTGTAATATTGCTTGAATAATTCCTAATTTTTGCGTCATACCTTTAGAATAGTTTCTTACCCTTTCATGTTTCCATTCCGAAAGTTTAAAGAGCTTTAAAAGTTCATCGATTCTGCTCTCTATTTTATTTTTTGGATATCTCTGAATTTTTGCAAAGTACTTAAGTAATTGATATCCTGTCATGTTATAAAAATTAGGGATATCTATTAAAAACCCTATTTGGCTAACCGTGCTTGATACTCCTTGCAAATCTTGTAAACCGCTATGGTTTGTTCTAATTAATATTTTCCCTGAATTTGGTCTGAGAATTTTCGCAATCATCTTGATAGTTGTCGTTTTTCCAGCACCATTGGGACCAACTAGTCCAATAGTTTCTCCCCTACATACCTCGAGATTTACGTTGTTTACCGCTGTAAAATTACCGAATTTTTTCGTTAAGTTTTCTAGTTTAATTACTGTTTCTGACATTTTTTCTCAATTTTTGATTTAAATTTACGATACCTCTTCATTTCGATTTTTATCTTTCAATATTGAAATCTTATCTTCAATCTTATGAAGCTTTTGGTTTAATACTTCAATTCTCTTATTTAGAAAAGTTCTCTGGAATTCCAACATTTGTAGTGTTTCAATCTCAGGTTTATTAGTAATTCTAGCAAAAGGAGATTTTTGTTCAAAAAACTCATTCAATTCATCACTACTTAATTCGTCCTTAATTCCAAATGTAGATGTGATAATAGATCTCATAGACTCTCTTATTTCTTGCTCTTTTTTCATCATTATTTCAAGAGTATTCTTACCGTCGTCCGTGATTTCGTAAGTTATCGTTTTTTCATCTGTACCTGGAATATGAATCGGTATTATTAGATTTTTTTCTCGTAAGTCTTTTAGAATTGTATAAATTGTTGAGTCTGTGGGTTCCCAACCTCCAAATGTGCGGTCTTCTATAGCTTTTTTAATCTGACGACCGTGCATAGGTTCATTCTCTAAAACCATTAAAGCTAGGGTGCTAATAAATCCCTTTTTCATTGCTTTTTCAAATTTTCCAGCAATTCTTTCAACCAATAGGCGTCACATTCAAAATTTTATTGATTTTTTTTTGTTTAAATCGAAATGTATCAGTTATCGATATTAGATTATATATCGGTTTCCGTTATAAACTTTATTTTTCTAATAAATTAGAATTTTGATATTCAGACCTATTAACAATAAGTCTTTTAACATTTCTTGTCTCATTTTATATAATCTAAACTTTGGAAACTCCTTTTCATTAAATTAAACTAGAATAATACGCTTAGACATATTATTCGTGAAATCTATGAGTGTTTTGAATATATTATTCTAGTATTATATTGATATATTATTCTGTTTTCTCGTCTAAATATTAAAAATAATCGTTTTAACAGTTCATAAGGTGGTTTTAATAAAACTCATAACATGTCATATTCCAGAGGCTTATTTGAAGGGTATTGAAGAACTAGTAAACATGAACATGTATCCTAATCGTTCAGAAGTTATTCGCGTAGCAATTCGAGATCTACTAAAAATAGAGCTTAGTACTCTTCTAAGGAAGGATTAATCATTTTTTTCCTTTTCTTTATTATTTATAGGCTTGACCATATAGCTATTTGACGATCCGGCTTATTTTAATATTGTTTTTAAATTTCATTATATTATAAGAATTCAATGTTGAATCTGATCGTCTGGCTAACATTATTTATAGGGAGTTATGTTGTAATTTATTTTGCTGCTGATTTATTTTTAGATAATTTAAAAGATTTATGTGTCATCTACAATTTATCACCTTTTATTATTGGGATGCTGATTCTTGGAATTGATCCTGAAGAATCAATCGCATCTATTATTGCTGCTACTAATGGATTGCCTTACATTTCTTTTGGAAATGTGGTAGGTAATTCTATAATTGCGATGACTTTACCATTTTCGTTAACTGTTCTAATCTATACTATGAAATTTAGGTCGATTTCTAAATTTTATTTTATAGTTATTTATATTTTGTTAATCAATCTTCTATTTAGCTTCATCTTTAGTGGAGGTATGTTTGTATCTGGATTCGTCGCGATCGGAATGTATATAATTTATGTATTGAGAAATCTTAAGCATCATATGCAAGAAAAAATAGGAGTTAATTTAGAATATGCCGAACAAAAGCTAAAAGGATTGGAAAACTCTTCTAAGATGAAGAGAATAATTCTAACATCTTTAGGGCTGGTTTTTATTTTTATAGGGGGTGAATTGCTAATTTTATCTGCTGATCAAATTATTGATATCATTCAGATACCTGAAGTATTTTTTGGGTTTATTATTATAGCATTTGTCACAAATGTAGAAGAGTTAACTTTAGTATTAAAATCTGTAAAGAAAAAGACTGTTGAGATCGGCTTTGGGGGAATGATTGGCAAATTAATATGGAATTTAACAATTTCATTCGGAGTAAGTGGGATTTTCATTAAGAACCTACCTTTTAAATTTATACTGCTATGGAATTGGCTAATTCTGTTGCTCATAACCTTATTTATGCATATTTCTTCTAAAAAAGAACAGTTTAATAAAAGAGATGGGTTAATCTTTATGGGTTTCTTTGTTATTTTTATTGCAATTAATATTTTATTTGTAACAGTTTGAAATATATTAATCGCTAAATCTTTTATAATAATTTAAACAGTTGTCTTAAGGCTGAGGTCATAATATGAGATTGAACTTGCCTTGTTCCCCCACCGATCTCCTGTAATCTAGAGATTCCTAGTAAATCGTGCATTAAAGTGTTATCACACATGCCTGCGCCCCCCATTAGATTTGTGCACTCATATACTACTCGTTCGCTTAACTTTGCACTAAGAAATTTTAGTTGAGATGCGGTGGTGCCAAGAGCTAAATTGAAATCTTTGGGAAGGGTGCCTAACTGCTCCATTTTATCGTCAATCATTTTGCATACATTTAGAGTTGCTAAGGTCAGGTTCGTAGTTTGTGCCCAGAGATCAGATAAAGGAAATCCTACCCCTTGATATTTTAAAATTTCTTTATCGAATTGTTTTCTCATGTTCGCGTAAATTACCGCGTGAGTAATAGCATTCCAAGCTTCCGCAGTATTTAAACACACTATTGTTAATCGCTCTAAATTAAGACCTTCGAATAAGTGAGACCTTCCTTCACCGGGTTTACCCAATACACATTCAGGAGAGATTTTTAAATTATTAAAGTATTCTTTAGCCATGTGCATCCTTGGAGTCCACGGAATATTAATACGCTCAGCGGTCCAACCATCCAAAGAAGTGTCAACTAGAAACTGAGCCATAGTATTTCCGTTATTTTTTTCGGTAACAGCATAAATAACCGCCCAATCTGCTTTACTACCATTAGTCTGATATATTTTTTCTCCATTAAGTAAGAAACTGCCATCATCTTGTTCCTCACAAGTTGTTTGCATATGTACTGCGTCAGATCCTCTTTCTGGTTCTGTAATACAAATACATCCTATTTTTTTCCCCGTTACTAATTCCTTTATAGCTTTTAATCGAATCTTGAAATCATCATGGTGGAGTAATATAGAATTTAAAGATACTGTGGTAGCTTCAATAGCCATTGTTAACTGAGGATCGAAAAAATCCATAGCTAAAATTTTCATAAATTCAGTAGTCATCCCGTGAGGTTCATAATTTAAATCAATATCTTCATATTTGTATAACCGTGAAATATACCCGTTTCTGCCTATTTCTGGTATCCACTCGTAGAAATCTTCGTTGTGGGTTATTTTATTATCCCTCTCAAAATTCTCGAAAAACTCCTGAGCTCGTTTGAGGAATTGTAGATGATTAGAATCCAAAAAACTCATTAAATTGTAACTTAAAAACTTATTACGGGTGGTTAACGAGAGTTTTTCAAGAATCTCATCGTCAATACACTGCACTTTACCTTTTTTTCCACTCAATTTCATTCACCTTCAAATTTGCGTTTATTCTTAAATTCCTCGATCCTTCCATTCTGGCTTTCTTTTCTGAAGAAACGCTTTAGCTCCTTCGGTGTGTTTATCTCTTCTAGCAAACATGGACATGACACCTTCAGTTTCAATAAATGTTCTTTCTTCAACGGTTCGACCTACACATCTTACAACCGTTTCTTTATCTGTGCGAAGTGCTCCTTGAGGTAACTTACATATTGACAAAGCTAACTCTCTAGCTCTCTTCATAAGTTGATCTTGAGGGACTACTTCGTTAACCAACCCTATTCGATAAGCTTCCTGAGCGTCTATTACTCGACCAGTGATAATGAGTTCCATTGCGCGGGAGTACCCAATTACAAGTGGTAATCGAACGCAGAGCCCATCCCCAGCCACTATATTCCACCGCCTTTCCGTGGCTCCAAATTTAGCTTTTTCTGAAGCTATTCGAATATCTGCCAAAAGACAATTTTCAAGGCCTGCAGCGTAGGTATAACCATTTATAGCTGCGATAATTGGTTTAAATATGTCAAATTTTTTGGTATATCCACAAAATCCATCAATACCATGTACAGCAACGCGAAACTGATCGTAACTGTCCAATTTTTCAAGTGCAGCTGCATCATTGAGGTCCCATCCCGCTGAAAACGCCTTATCACCTGCTCCAGTGAAAATCGCAACTAACGCATCATCGTCGTCTCGAAATGCTTTCCACGCGTCCTGTAATTCTAAATTTGTTTCGTTATTGATGCAGTTACGGACCTGTGGACGATTAATCGTTATCGTTACTACTTGATCCTCCTTCTCATACATAATATTTTTAAATTCCATATCGAAATCCTCTATTTGTAGAATACAATTTATATTATTAATTATTTATAAAAGCATTAGTTATTGCTTATTGTTTAAAGCTTTTTAATCTTGAAGGTTTTTAAGTATTATTAGAACTTACCATTTAAATTGATATTAATGTTAGATGAAAAATATAAAAAAGCGGCACAAATTATTGTAAAAGCGGGGATTCTTCCTACGGCCGTTAATAAAACTTTAATCGAGATATTAAAACTACTACTTACTGAAGACGAATTGGATTTTATCAATGCGTTTAGGAGGAAGACTTCTCAAACGATGGAAGAATTAAAGAGGACAAGTAAATTACCTGAAGCTCAAATTTTATCATTTGTTAAAAGATTGGCAAAGAAGGGTTTCATATTTAATCAACCAAACTCTAAAGGTGTGATGATCTATAGGTTAATGCCATTGCTTATGGTCGGAGCATTTGAATATCTTTACATGAAAAAAATAGAGCGAAACGAAGTAGAAGAAAAACTCGCAAAAATGTTTTTAGATTACTTCGAGGAAACTAGAGACTTTATTCAAGCAAATTACGAACAGATATTACCAATTTTTGAAAAAATGCTTCCAATTGATAGAACTATGCCAATTTTAAATGACACATTTCAGGGAGACAAAATTAATTTATCCATAAATGAGGAACTTGAAGTTCCCGAAGAGTCTATAGTACCTGCACAGAAAGTTGAAGTACTTATCGAAAAATTCGATGATATTTCTGTTGGGCACTGTTTCTGTAGACATCACAGAGATTTGTTAGGGAAACCTTGTAAACAAACTGATCTTAGAGAAAACTGCTTTACATTTGGTAAATCAGCAAGATATGTAGCAGAACAAGGATTCGGCCGTTTAATCTCTAAAAGAGAAGCTTTAGAGATAATGAAAAAGTCTGAAGATGATGGATTAGTTCACAAAGCATTTCATCCCCATTCTGATATAACAAAAACAGAAACAAGCATATGCAATTGCTGTAAGGATTGTTGTGGCACTTTGGAATGGTGGAGAATGGGAATAGTCGCTTTAATTAACTCAACTAATTACCTATCTCAAGTAGATCCTGATTTATGCAATGGATGTAGTACTTGCGTTGAAAAGTGTCCCGTAGATGCTATAGAATTGAATGATAGTAATATCGCTGAAGTTAATGATGAATATTGCATTGGTTGTGGTGTTTGTGCTCATTTTTGTCCCGAAAACGCTATAATTTTGCTAGAAGGTATGCGAAAAGTATATGTGCCACCTCCTAGGTTAAGATAAATAGCCCCTGTTAAAGAATTATTATTCAACCTTTTTCTTTTTAACCCAATAATTCTAAACTGAGTATCATGACAAACATGCCCATAATTATCCCAAGAATGGAGAGATGTTCGTTTCCTAGTGATCTCGAAGCAGGTAATAACTCGTCTAACGAAATGTAGACCATTATACCTCCAACGAGAGCAAGCATCGCACTTAATAAAAATGGGGTGATAAAAGGAGTTAAAACTATCCAAGTAACAACGGCACCTAATGGCTCGCTCATTCCAGAAAGAAACGACCACTTAAACGCCTTTTTTTTATCTCCAGTACATGCGTAAATAGGTACAGCGACAGCAATTCCTTCAGGAACGTTATGAAGGGCTATAGCTACTGCTAAAACAATTCCTAATTGAATATTTGTGATAGTTCCTATATATGTAGCCATTCCCTCAGGAAAGTTATGAATAAAGACGCCTAAAAATGTAAAAATTGATGTTTTCACTAGATTGACTTCAGATTTATGTCCCCGCCCATCGCGAGGTCTGATTCCCGTCCCATCTCTAAATCCTTGACGAAGCCCTTGGCGAGCTCGCTGCCTTTTTCCTTTAGCTTTTTTATGATATAGAACATGGTGTGAATGAGGTTTGCAGGATCCATTGTTATTCGTTAAAATTTCTATCGAATCTTCGAATTCATACTCATGAGAGATGAATGCATCAATACCAAACATGATGAGCATCCCCAAGAAGAAAAACAATGAACCCCTTAATAATCCTATCGATTCAATGCCTTCTTGTAGTAACTCCACAAATGCTATCAGTATCATTACTCCTGCTGAAAAACCCATACTAAAGGAAATAAATTTGGGACTAATCTTTTTTACAATTAAAGCAATAACACTTCCAAATGTGGTTGCTAATCCAGCAAGTAAGCTTAAAAAGAGTGCAAATAGAATATCTCCCAATGTAGAAATCACTAATTTAGGGTTACCTAAATTAATAAAATAATTGTCAATATTTAAAAGTTTTGATATTTATATCTTCTAAAATCTCTACCAATAATTAAGATTTATAGATATTTCCTTATGTAATTTGTTACAGCATCAAGATTTTACGAGAGAAAGAGTTTTTAAAAAAAATGCGATTATATCTTTCATTATTGATACTATTAATAATATTGATACATTTCAATATTTAAAGATTTAACCTTTAATTTAGGATTTTTTGATGAAAAAAGTAAACCAAGACGATAAACTGTTCTTTTTTGAAAGAAGCTTTTTTACTTTAGACGGGCTCTGGATGATAGAAACTGAAGAAATGACTAATTGGGAGACTGCGTTAAAGATTGATGTAATAGTATGGAAAGAATTACTGAAAATCATCGTTCGTAGATTGAAGAATTATTTACAGTTAGAAAAAAACGATCTTGTCAGTTTCATCGATATACTTACTTTCCGATGGTCTATAGAAGGTTGGGAGTATAAAGTTATGCAACGTGAGCAAGATAAAGTTAAAATTGTAATCAATCAATGTCCTTACAAAGCAGCAATGGATCGTAATCCAGAACGCACAGAAAAACAATCTTTAATTTGTAAAGAATTTTGCACTCCTTTCTATAATTCAGTCGTTGAAGATTTCAATGAGAATATTGCTCTAAATAGGACTGAACATATGGGATTAGGCGGCAGTTATTGTGATTTCTCCTTCTCCTTTGAAGAAAGTACTTTAGCTAAGAGTGAAAAGGGTGAACTCTCTAAAGAAATAAGGAAGATTAGGAAGGAAGATAAACTATTTTACTTTGAAAAAAATTTTAGAACATTAGATGGATTGTGGGTAATAGAATCAGAAAGAGAGTTAGGATGGGATGCAGCTCTTAAGCTCGATATCATCGTGTGGCAAAGATTATATGGGATTATCTTCAGAAGAGTTATAAAGTATTTAGACATCAAGGGAAATAAATTAGATGATTTAGTCAATATTCTTTCTTTTATATGGAATTGCGAAGGTAATATCCATGACATCTTTCAAGCAGGAGATAAACAGTTTACATTTAGTATCGTTGAATGCCCTTACATAGCTGCAATGGAAAGAAACCCCGAGAGACACGATAGAATTGAATCTATATGTAAAGATATGTGCATTCCATATTTGCAACCTGTTATTAAGGACTTTAATCCTAAAATTGAAATAGAGAGAGATAAATTTATGGGTTTAGGTGATTCAGAGTGCAATATTATTCTAAATTTAAAAGATTAAATTCATCGCAGACTTCAATCCTAAGTTATTCGTAAACATTTTTATAAAGATCCACTCGGTTTTTAATGTCTGAAACTATGATATCCCGTTCTTTGTTTTCTAAATCGTAGAGATCAAAAATAATATTTTCAACCTCTCCAATGATGGATAAGTTGGTTTCATTATAAGTTCCATTACTTTTTAGAAGAGAGTTAATAACTTTTTGTACAAGTTCGCTTAATTTCTCTTTTTTTTCAAAAGGGGCATCCTTAATTGGCAAATGTCGAATCATATATTGATTTAGATTTATTGTTGTGTTTTGTTGATTGTTTATTCCGTAAAGACAATAAAATTGCATTAGCGAAGAATTTAGGATTGCGTTGATGTACTTTAACTCTATGTGATCATCACTGATTATTGAATAGATTGAAGATGTAAAACATACTTTTTCTTTACTGAAAACAGATTGAGGAAAAATACTATTATGCTTAATTAATAGTTTAGGACATATGTAATATTCGAAAACTTTACCTTTTAATACTTTAGGATCTACATTTTCGATATCAAACGATTTATCTTTCCTAAAATAGTAATAATTAAAATCGCCTTTTGCCTTTATAAAATAACAACTGTTAGTTGTATTTTGCTCAATGAGATCTATGACTTGTTTTAAACCTCTATCTTCTTCCCCTCTGATCATGTTTGGGATTCGCTCGATATTGAGATAGTTTACATCTCCTGAATTTTCAATTTTGTTGACTAGGTTTAATACTTTCTTATTTGTTTTAATTCTAATGCGATTTAAAGCTAGAGTTTTAGAATTACAGTATGGACAACTTAAATCAGGTATATAAGCATAAAACTTCTTAGTATGAGCACTTAAGGGGCAATCTTTATTAAGGCAAATTCTTAAGAGATCAACCTTTTGAGCAGGAAATTTTGTAATTTCAGTATTCGGATATTGATATACTTCTATATCTTTAATTGTATCGCTTTTTTTCTCATAGAACAGGATTTGAACTTCATTTGTAGCTTTTGCAAAAAGATTAGGACCTATATCGTAAATTTTAAGAAGATTAGCAAGAGTTAATAAGTTTTTTCTAAATTTTACATATCCTTGTCTTAACAGGAAGCTTTTAGGTACTAAGTAACCGATTATTCCATCAGTCCATTCAAGTGATTTTAATAAAAATGCACAGTAAATATCGTTATAAAAAATATTTTCTGATTTTAACTTATCCTTCTGATTTCTATCTAAAATATTTCCATAGGGAGGATTTCCAATAACGAGATCGTATTTAGCGCTTTTTTTTATCTCTAAACTATCTTCCAATAAAATATTCGATTTCAATATTGAGAATATCTTTGAATTATCTAAGCCGTTTTTGGTATAAGCCCACTTAAATAATTTCATTATACAAAGTTTTCGAGCATAGTCGTTAATCTCGGAGCCAAAAAGGGTTTCTAAAAGATGCAGTTTAATTTTTGCTGTATCCGATTCAGGTTCGAGATTTCGTATGAGCTTATAAATTTCATTTACAGTACATAAAAGAAATACTCCAGGACCGCAAGCAGGATCGAGGATTGAGAAGTTCAGTAATTTTTGTTTGATTATTGTCTTCATATCGACATCAAATTTGTAAATATCCTCCAAGCTATTAATTTGAGTACTTTTAAGATGCTTAGCTAAAAAAAGCATAATTCCTTGAGAAACGATGAACTTTGAAACGGATTCTCGTGTGTAATACGCTCCTTCCTTTTTCCTATTACTATGTTCATTTAAAAAGTCAGTTTCAATTCTATTTAGATCATTAAAACTCTCAGAAATTTTTGTGTGATCTCCAGTTTCAAAGGAATTTAGAACTGATTCGAATAAGAGGTTAACTTTGTGATGATTTTCTATTTCTTTCATATTTTCAAACAAATTCACTTATAGCGTGAGTTTATTGGTGATTTAAAAACTGAAAAATTTATTAGCGTAATTAATTAATTCTTATGTTGTATATTCTTTATCTTTTTATAGTTAAATTTATTTATTAATATCAGAAGCATGAAAAATAACGAAGATGAAAAAGACGGAGTAGCTCCGATTAAGCCAATAATAAAAAAATTAAAGAAGGAATACGATAGAGATCCTACTGATTGGAGAGTTATTGGATCAAAAGACGATCATGGAAATACAGATACTTTTATAACAAAAAAACCTAATGCCTACTGGTTAAAATCGAAAATGCTAAATCCTTATTCGTCACTAAGTATGGGTACAATTGTTCGAAACATAGATAAAGACATCGATGAAGCTTCAGGCAAAGGTAAAGCTTTATCACCAGATGAAATGCTTCGATTGTTTGGTATGATTGTTCCGATAAAAAAGGATCAAAATATCGTTGCTTCAGGAATAGAAAAATATTCTCAACATCATGGAGATTATTTGAAAAAAATAATTGGAGAACGAGATTCGAATTTAGGACACCAAATGGTTAAAAGAATCGACGAAGAATTCACCAAAAAACATCCTCAAAGAAAGAATTTATATATTTAAAAGAATTTGCGCTTTTCCTAATTAGAATTAATTAAATATTAAAAGGTAAAAAAGAGAATTATATTATCACAAGATTCATTATACTTTACTTGTTAGAGTTCCGAGTTCGTCTTTACTTCTAATGATTGGTAATTTTGAGGAATAATTGGACGAATTGTTAATTAATTCCACTATCAGTGCATTAATTTTCTCAGGACCAGATTTTCCTTCAAGAGTTTTTGCGAATTCTTTAATTAATGGAATTTTAAGATCATCAACATAAAAAGATACTCCTTTTTCGACCTCCTCGAGTAGAAATTGAAAGGATAAATCCGCAGCTCTCTCGGTAACAAAAAGTGGATTATCTGGTTCTTCAAAAGTATATGAAACTTCTTTCCAACGAGTACCACTTGCGTCTACGGGAATCATGCCGAAAATATAATCGTTAGTGTAAATCCAGAACGGAATCCCATTATCAAACGATGAATCAACGATAGCTTTGAAGTCACTCATGGTAAATCAATTTTCATTCGAAAAAAATAAAACAATAATTGATAATTAAGAGTTTTTTTTAAATGTATAATCATATATTTCTTATTTGAATTTTAGCTTTTGAAGAGCTTTTTAAATGAATTTTTAAAAAAAAAAAGATTAGTAGACATTATGCGCGAACTCAATTATGAAAAATTAGTAGTTGATATTCAGAAATGGATTTTAAATTATATAAAGTCTGCTAATGCTACCAATATTGTAGTGGGATTAAGTGGTGGTATCGATAGCGCAGTTACAGCCACATTATGTACGAACGCAATTGGAAAAGAAAAAGTAATTTGTTTGGGTTTACCTTGCGAGTCTATATCCCAAGATCTCGAAGATGCTAAATTAATTGCGAAACACCTAGGAATCAATTTTGATATTTTAGATCTAACACCTGTATATGAGAAATTCTTAGATATAACAAGTTCGATACCAAAAAAAAACAAATTGGCTTCAGCTAATCTCAAGCCCCGATTACGCATGATGGCATTATATTTTATTGGTCAATCCAAGGGAAATTGTTTGGTTGCGGGAACAAGTAATCGCGCCGAATTAGCAATTGGGTATTTTACTAAATATGGGGATGGCGCAGCTGATTTTGAGCCAATAGCTTCTCTGTATAAGCAGGAAGTGAAAAAAATTGCGGAATTCTTAAACTTGCCTGAAAGAATAATAAAAAAAGCTCCAAGTGCAGGTCTTTGGCCTGGACAAACAGATGAGGGAGAAATTGGTTTATCTTATGATGATATAGACGAAATTCTTTATAGAATTGATTACAATTTAGATTTTAAAGGCATAAACGAAGAAGATATTAAAACAGTAAAAAACATGATGAGTTCAGCAGATCATAAGCTTAACATGCCACCATTTTTTGATGTGAGGGAAAGTAGCAAAAAATAATATTATAAGCTGGATATTACTCCTCTAATATTATTAATTCGTAAAGTTATTTCATTCAATTGTTTTTTAAGTATATTGTTCTGCCTTTTAAAATCAGCTTCTGATATCGAGCCCTTATTAAAATTCTTCTCTATATCTTTAAAATTTCTTTCTAAGGAATAACGTCTTCCTTCGAGTGCGATCAGTTCCTGATAGAGTGCATCTTTATCATCAGAAAGATTATCCAAACTTGGAGTTTCTAAATCAGGTTCAGCTTTTTCACTGCTATCATTGAAATTTATAAAAGGTGTGATACTAGGTTCTTGCGTATCTTTACTTTTCTTTTTCTTCTTCTCATCCTTTTTTTTTTCTTCTATTTTAGCTGGTTTATCAGTAAATCCAATGATTTCTTGTGGTATGTTCGAAGGTTTTGTCCCCATGGAAGAAAATACATTAAATAAATCAGATCCACTTGATACTATTGATTCACTTTCGATTTCCTCAATTTTCACAGCTGAGATTTTAGGCTTTTCTATTAAAAATGGTTTAGGTTCGGATGATTCTGAAGCAGATACTTCTTTTGGTTTATCTGGTATAAATGTTGTGATCTTCCTCTTTTCTGTTATTAGAGGTCTGTCCTTCGATTCTTCTTTTGATTCTTCTATAACGACAGTTTCTATATTAGGGACTTTTTTAGGAATAGGAGTCAACTCGTTTTCTTCAACGGGTAAAGGTATTTCTTCTGGTTCAGCAGGAATTGGAGTTAACTGTTCTTCAAATGTGTCATAGTTTTCGCTAACAGGTGTAGTTGGAGTTTTTGGAATTGATTGCTGTTTAACCTGAGGTGGTTTAACAAGTTTTTTTATTGAAGGTATTTTAATTACAGGTGGAGCTAATTTTGCATTTGGATTAGGAGTTATTTTATGAACTTCCCGTTTACGAGTTGGAAGTTTAACAGATTCGTCCTTCTTCTCCAGTTCTTTCTTAAGACTGTCAATCGTTCCCTTTAAAGTCTCAATTTCCCCTTTAAACTGATCTGAAACTTTACTAAAGATATCTGTCAGATCAATTTCTGATTCTCCGTTTGTCTGTTCAATAGGTGTTTCTTGTATGTCAGTTAATTTTTCTTCTTTAGTGGTTTCGGTCTTTGTAGGTATATTTAAAATTTTCATAATATCATCTGGAAGACTTGTTTCTGAAAACCAAAGATCGAGCGTATCCCATTCGTCTAATTTCTGTATAATGCCTTCAATAAAAGTAATTTCTTCAGAATATGTACTATTGCTTTTTAATCTGCTGAATTGATTAATTAGTTTGTCTTTGGCTTCGATCTCGTCATCTGGAGTGGGCTCACCCTCTGTAAGAAAAGAAAAAATACTCTTAATTTCTTGCAGTGCTGAGTTATAGCTTCCTTGGTCGGTCATAAGAGATATTAGATTATTTTATTTTTAACTCCCATTTAAAGCTTTATACTTAAGTATAAAAAAGCTTTTCACTCATTTATTTATTTGTATTATA
>JAEOTS010000139.1 GCA_016839745.1 Promethearchaeota archaeon | reverse complement strand
AGCCACAAACGGGATTAGATCCCTTGGCTCGCATTGAAATACGTAAATATATCAGAAAACTTCAAACATTAGGAAAAACCATCTTTGTAGCTTCGCACATGTTATACGAAATTTCTGAAGTATGTGATAAGATAGCACTAATAAACTACGGGAAAATCATCGGTTTTGACACGGTCGATAATCTAGCACTCACATTAAAAACAAGCGAGCTAAACTGCTTAGTACTTAAACCACCTGAACCTGAGAAATTAGCACCAATACTTAATCGAATGGTAGAAAGGCTTAATCCTTTTTTAGACCAGGATTTAGATCCTAATGTTTCAAAAATTCCTATTAGGTATAATCCCGAACATCAAGGATTTAAACTTTATTTTGATGGTAAGAAAGAATCTAAAGGTGAAATTTTGAAAATTTTAGTAAACGAATTCGAATCTGATTTTACAGTTATCTCATTTGTTCAACCAAGAACTAATCAACTAGAACAAGTTTACTCACAAATGGTAAAGGATAATACACCAGAAGGCACAATTAAATTAACAGGAGATGATTCTTAAAATGCGTAATGAAGATAAATCATTTATTGACATTTCACCGATATATCACACGATAATCTTTGAAATGAAAAAACAGAGAAAAAAATTATACTTCTTTACAGTTATTGCAATTCTGGTTGCAGTGTTATTAGGTTATATACTGCCGCTGTTCCCGGACTACTTTTTGTCGAATACGCAAGCAGAGTTCTTTAGTGGCGGTTTAACTTTTATCTCGTTCATAACCCTATTTGCGGCGTGTTTATTTTTTTCGGGAATAATTTGTTCTGAATTCAATAAAAGAACAGGTTTTATTGTCTTCCCGAAAATTAACAAATATAAATTGATTATTGGAAAATATCTTGGAAATCTAGTTCTTGTGGTATTCATAGTAGCAATATATTATTTTATTCTCGGAATTCTAGGGTTTCTTTATTATGGTGGACCAATTAATATTCGGATATTTTATTCCTTCGGATTTGCAGTATTATACGTAATAGCTCTAAGCAGCTTTGTTACGCTTTTCAGTTCTTTTATGAAAAATGTAAATATTACAATCATAATTACTTTGGTTATCCTTCTTATGGGATTTAACATAGCTGATCAGATTATAACATTAATATTTGCAGACGCATTTGAACCATTATACTCATTAGCATATTTAGGCAATTTAATTACTTCAATTTTGCAAAATCCATTTCCAAATCCTAGATTTGATGAGTTTCCAATTCCGGGTATGGGTCCAGGCATGATGGGTGGTGATTTTTCATTTTTTACTTGGCTAACGCCTAGCGTTTTTATGGGCACGACACTACTGCTCGTATATATTTTTGCCTGTTTTGTACTAGCAGCAATTTTATTTAAAAGGAGGCAATTATAATGATTATGAGAAAAATGAGCCTTAGTTTATTGAGCTTGAGCTTACTCGGTATAATTTTCTTTGGATTCCTATCTACTGCCGTATCTGCAAGTACAACCTATCAGATAGGATTAAAAAAGAGCACGAATGAATACACAGTTATTCAATATGATGATGATGAGTGGAAAGCAACAATTAACCCTGCTTCAAATCCAAAAGAATATTTTGAAGGAGATGCAAATGTTACTGGTGCAAAAAGCAAGCAAACCATAATAGGGTGGGTTGATCAAACATACACCACCTATGGTGCGCTTCTTTCATTGTACTTCACGATATTTGAGTTTATAGCATGGAATACTTTCCTAGGAAATTTAACTGCAGCAGGTTATAATGAAACTACAATTAACGCTAACTATACAAATACTTACAACGCTTGGTATGGAGTAAGTGCGGAATGGTGGTTCACAGATGGAGAATTTGAAGAGAAACCAGATAATAATGCTAGCCGAATCATCATAATGAAAGACCCATCTAATTTCAAGCCAATTTTAGATGACTGCAATTCTATAATTGAAGACATCTTAAACGATCCTATAATTGATACAAACCTTAAATTCCTCCTTTCAAATAAGACAGCGGATGAATTCTTATGGCAACTCGCTTTCAAAGGTTTAGCAATCGCAGAACCATACGGAAATTATTTAGAATCCCTAGTTAACGAGCTTGGATGCGAAAATGCTTCGGTAAGTGGATCAACGCTTATAATTGAGCGCTATGGAGTAACAAATTACACTGTTGAAATTTCATACGGAGAGAAAGGGATGATGTCTTCCTTCACAGTAAAAGACATAAGTGACACTATAATTTATCAAATAACGAGTTCAAATTCAGAATGGCTATTTTATCTGATTTTAATAATAGTGGCTGTCAGCGCTGTTGCGATAGTCACCCTTTTAATAATCAGAAAGAAGAAACTTCACAGATAAGTTTTAAATAACGTTTTTTTAATTTTTTTTATTCTTTCTATTTTTAAATTTTATAGTTTAGCGTACAAAATACAGAATAAGTGCTGCAAGAAAACAATATGCACAGAAAAGATATATTGCTATTCCTGATAATGCCGCTGTGTCAAAGAAGGGGTTGATATTTAAAGGAAATAAGGGTTGAATATCAAAATAAAGTGGAACATCCAGTAAGATGTGCGCATAAATTCCTATGATTGAAGCGGCTAAAATATTCAGGAAAGATGATTTCTGCTCAAGTTTAAAAAAATCAGTAATTGGGTTCAAATAATACCTAATTTTAAACATGATATACGAAAGTGGCAAGATAATAGATGTTCCACCCAAAAATGAGTGAAAAAATCCGTGTAAGGGATAATTCAAATCAAGAAGTAGAACAATAAACGGTTCGATATCTAAAATTACGCTTGCAACCAATAGCGTTGGGAAATCGAGATAATAAATAAATATAATTCCAATGACTAATGCCGGAACTTGATGGAATGGTGTAAATGGCATTATTAATAGTTAATCATTTTATATATCTTAATTTTTAAGCTTAGATTACAAAATAAAAAGAAAAAAAAGTATTAAAGTTATTCTTGATCGTCTGTGATAGATTTTTTCCTCTCAATAAAACCTTCAGGATAAATATTGGTTATATCTCGTGGAGTTGTATTGTACCCTTTCTTTTCCATTATAGAATACAATTTTTGCATGTTGAAATCCATTGAGAACTCCATAACTTCACCTGCTAATAAGACATACGAAAAAGCGGTTAAGAAAGGAATCCCTACGAAGAAAACTAAGGTTATCAAAAATCCAAATAATAAACCGGTGATATTTTCCGTATCTGTAAAGAATCCCGAAAAATCTACAGTTCCTAAGAAACTTATTAACGTTAATATCGCAGATATACCTGCCATACCTTTTACCATTGATTGTGCCCATATACTGATTGGTTCGATATCTCCTGGTTGACGATATTTTTTAGATTGGCGAAAATATACAACTCCCGCGTCATCTAACAGAAAATTTCCTGAAATAAAAAACGAAAAGACAAGAAAGGTTAAAATCATAGGAAAGATACAACAGAGCATATAACCATTCATGAACTGGAAAAATTCAGTAGAGCCAAATACCTCAAAATCTTGAGGATAGCCAAAAATTGGAGTTAGCAGGCCATAAGTGTAGAAACCTATTGCTATAGAAAGTAATAAAGGTAAAATTATCCTTTTTAGCTGGATAACTGTGCCAATTTCATTCCGATCTTTCATATCTACTACTAAAATATCTGTGTTATAACTCTTAGATATCTTAAAAAATAAAGATCGAAGTTTTACGAATGTATATGCAAATCGGGGTGCAAATCGGTTATACAATGCTGCAGTCAGGGGTAATGTACCATACCACGTAATAATCACTATAAGAAAGCTTATAACTATATTTGTCATGTTTTGGTTGGGTAACAATGTATTGTTAAAAATATTTAGCTGTATTAAGAACAGTATAAAAGTTACTGACATCAGAGCAATAGCAGCTACGTTTACAATAACGGTGAGTTTATGCTCCTTGACATTTGTTCTACTAAAACTCAGTTTTCGACCCTTTAGTATCGCCAGAAACACTCCAACACATAATAACACAGCGAGAACGATAAAGAGAGGAAATCCTAAGGGAAAATGAGGAGATTGCCATATTGCTTGTGGTTTTGAAGACGCTACTGCAACAATTCTATCGTGAGACGAAAATAATATATCTCCTTTACCATCCCCGCTAATATCTTGAAATGGTACTATCCGTTCAGCGCCTGTTTCAAGGTTAACAATAGCTAAAACTTCGTTTTCTGGTAAGCTCACTATGCTAAAACGACGAACTTCAGAAGTGGAATACCAGGGATGTATTCTTTCAAAAACAACGATTTCTTCAACAGAATCTCCGTCCATGTCCTCTCCTAAAGGAAATATATCCATTGCATCATCCTGAGTTACTTCATGATATGCTCGAAAAATATTTTCCGCCGTATTTGTAACTACGTATATTAAAATTTGGGTTTCTCGAATGTCTTCAGCGAAGTTATGACCTTTTATAATCACTAATGCTTCCATATCTACTGGATTGGAAATAATTGTATCGATTTCGGTAAAATGAAAATCTCCTTCTGCATTAAATACTCTAATAGTTGTTCCATCAATTCCACTAATTATTGTAACGTTACCTTCATCGTTTAAAAGAATAATCTCAGGAATAAAATCGGCATTCAAATCTTCTGTAATGACATAATCACGAGAATACCCTGTAATTGTTTCATTATAAATTGGGTCTAAGAAGTTAGATTCACTTGTATTTAGCAACAATATTCTAGTCTGATCTATTAAAAGCACATGCTCTTCAATGCCATAAGGAAACATTTGTAACGCAGGAATTATGTCTTGTTCACTAATCCAGCCAAAGTTAAGGTAGGTAGAATCATATTTAGTCCCATTAACAAAATAACTAGAAACATTGTAAAAATACTCAAAGGTATCATTTCCTTTTGTCTTGCATTCTAAGAATATAAGATCTGGGCTATTATCGTTAAGATTATCTAAAGAAACTAGATCTTGTACAAAGAAATTTGTAAAACTACGATTATCTCCTGTCGCAATTGGTATCTCTGTTCCATCTTTTCCAGAAATTAAGACATTGAAGTAGTCGTCTGGTATGATTTCGGTTCTAGGCCTATCGCCCGGGTTTTGGACTACCCAATCTGGACCAACTGAGGCTATTTCCGTGAAATAATCTGAATATTCATCGTCGTCGATATCCATAATCTCATAAACTCTTTTGATAGGATTATTATATTCTCTTTCCCAAAGTTTAGCTCCAGTTAATCCGTCAAGAGCGTAAACATTACCGAAATTAGGTATATCATTAAGGTCTCCGAAATTGTCTGAATCCTGTTCTTTTATGTCAATATAAGCGATTGCTTCTGATATTCCATCGTCATTGAAATCGTCCCCTGCTAAGACCGACATTTCCATTGAATTTGTTTGACTTACCTCTTCCCATATCCAACCTGGTTGTATTTCCATTTGAGTTATAAAAATTAACCCTAGACTTCCAAAAACTATTAGGGAAACCCCTAAGAGAACGTAATTTATAGCGTGTGTCCTTGGTAATTTTTGTTTTTGTTCATTCATAATTTTTTAGAGTAAATCAATTTTAATTACTAATATTTTAAATTGCAGAATTATAAATCTTAAGGAAAACTTAGCCAGAATTGTTATAATTCAAAAGCAATTCAGTAAGCGATATAAAAATAAGCTGATCATGACTAAGTGTTATTAATCAAGATTAAAAAAGAAAAAAAATTTTATTAATTGGAGTGCTTTAGAGTTATAATTTTACTTGGAAACTCGTTTTAAGTCGTAAAGTAATTAATTCTAAAGTGCTCCGCCTTATTAAATCCTAAATTCACTAATTATTTGTTTCTTCGCTAATATCTATAGGTTTTGCTGGTTTCTTTCCGATTATAACCCTTAAAAGACCATTAGTCATTTTAGAAGATATCTTATTTTCGTCTGCATCCGCGGGAAGTGGAACATCCATGTTTACGTCAACAAATGTAAAGCCTTTAAACATAAATGGAAACCCTTTTTGTTCAGGTTCTTGGTTAGCTTTTTCATGTTCAGGAACTTTTGGCTTAGTTGCTTTAATATTCAAATGTTTGTTAACGAGAGATACCGTAACATCATCCCTAGTCCGACCAGGTAAAGGTACTGTAATTAAGTATTCTTCTCCTAAATCTTCAATATTATGGTGGATATAGTTACCCATGAAATTTCCCATAAACTGTTGAGCCATTCGTTTCATTCTTGCAATATCCTTTGGGTTAAACGGCATACAACCATGCATACGCCTGGGTCCATGATGCCTGTCATCACACATTACTTTTTACCTCTTTTCTTTAATTTTTTTTATTTTGGTGGTGAAAACTAAGATTTTTTGAAATT
>JAEOTS010000001.1 GCA_016839745.1 Promethearchaeota archaeon | reverse complement strand
GATTTAAATATTCCTATGATATTTGATCCTGGACAAATTACCCCTCTCTTTTCCAAGGATAATTTAGTAGAGATTTTAAAGAAATCGGAGATTTTAATTGGGAATTCATTCGAAATAAATCAAGTAATAAAAAAGACAGATTTAGACGAACAAAACATTCTTAAGTTGGTTAAAACAATAATAAAAACAAAAGGCTCAGAGGGTTCAGAATTAATTTTTAAAACAGATTCTGAGGAATTAAAGAGCATTAAAATTCCTATCGCAAAACCTAATAGTACCGTGGACGCGACTGGAGCAGGAGATGGGTATCGTGCGGGAATTCTCACGGGATTAATCTTAAATATGAATCTCTTAGACTCTTGCAGATTAGGGTCCATATTAGGTTCTTTTGTAGTTGAAACCAGCGGTGCTCAAACGCAAATTTATGACATTGAAAGTGTTAGAACACGATTTCAAAAAACTTATGGACATATTCCTCCAGAGTTAGAAAAACTCTAAAATTTTTCCCTTTCCAACTTTCGATTGTGATATATTATCCAAATATCACATAAAATAATAAAATGCCCATACGAATTTTTAAACTGAATAAGGTAAGATTCATTTTCCAAGTAAAATATTTTAAATAACCTCAATAAATGAACACGTGCGAAAATAATAACAAAAAACTAATAATCTCCTCTAATTTAAAAACAAATTCTAAGGTTATATATGTAAGAATACGGTTTAAGAATAATGATTATGTCAAATAACAACGATAATTACGAACTTGATTATTATCTAAGTATTATTGATTTCTTTCAAAACCAAGACACAAACAAAGAAACAACAGAAATCTGGAAAAATAAATCATTTATTCAATTAATGAAAGTATTAAAACGAACCAGAAACAAGGAGTTGGTAAAAAATGCTATTATCCTTATTCTCTCTCTTTTTGATGAGATGCCACCAGATATTTATAATAACAGGGGAATTAAAGTAAACTCGTTAACAAATAGCGATAAACTCTCATATGTTAATCTACTAAAATCAGAATTCATAAGTGATGTTCCTAACTAAGTATCAGATAGAATAGTCGTTTAATCCAGCGTTCCTATCGTTATATTCTAGGTTGAAGCATGTTAAAAAATACTTCTAACCTATATTTCTTTCTTTTTACTTAAAACTTAAATTTATTAATTTTAGTTTTTATAAATTTTATAATTATTCTAATCAATAACAGGGGATATTATGAAAATTTTTTCTAATAATTCACTCTTAAAAAAAATATCAGTTCGAAGAACAGCAATTCTTATTTCTTTCTTAGCAATATTTCTTTCGAGTAGTTTTCTCATTCCAAATTCCAATTTAAAAACAGAAATAGATAGAGATTTTAATAGTCCCTCCCAACTGCCCTTAATTGCAGATATTGATTCAGTTTTATTTGAAGGAAATGAAAATGCCTTAAATATAACAGACTATGGAAATTTATATAAGTATAATCAAGAAATTTCCTTAAACAATCAAGAAGAACTTAATTTAAATTATTATCTTGATTCTGCACACGACTGGAAAGCTTATAAGGTTGAAAACTCCTTAGAAAATATAGTTGATAAAAGAAATTGGATAAATAATTCTGGTTTTGAATCACCTATTATTTATCGAGTATACGATACGATGGATATTTACGGTACACCACATCCTTATGTTAATCACAATCCTGACTGGCTTTCTCCTGAAGATGAAATTACCGTATCAGGAGCAAAGTATATTCGAGTTCATTTTTCTAGATTACAGTTTGAATATGGTTATGATTGGGTATACATCACAAATTCTACAGCAGTTAATTATTATTATGTCAATACTACCTCAGAAAATGTATATAATTTCTACTCTCCTTGGGTTATTGGTGATACAATAAAAATTGACTACGATTCTGATAACAAAGATCATTATTATGGTTATGATATTGATTATTATGAATTTATGAATTCAAGCTCGAATATTGATATAAATTCTGCCAGTTGGCAATTTAATTATAATGTAGGTATTGATTGTTGGAACGATTACGGTCCTGGAGAAGTAGATAACGCTTCAGCAATGTATGTTGCTTTGTATGGAGACTATGTTAGTGAATTTGAAGTAGATTTTGATACTGGTGCTTATTCCGAATTATTCCAAGAATTTACTATTGAGAGTGGCCCATTTGTTGAAGCGTATTTAAGTTTTGACTATTACTGCCAATATGCATTACCTACGAATGACCACTACCTATATGTTAAGATAAATAATGAAAAAATCTTTAGTAAGGGAATGTTAGATATTTCTGAATTGGGTAAACGGAAATGGCTAACATCTGGAAGATTATATACGGATTCCTGGGATAATACGACGAATATCTTTGAGGGAGATTTAAAAAATTTCAATATTTCAGTAGGATTTATAATTGGTTCGGGCTACACCTATACAAGCGGATGGGCGATTGAAGATGGCTTTACAAATATTGTATGGTTTGATAATGTTTCTTTAGTTGTAACAACTAAAGCAAACGCCACTCAACCTGGAGTTGATTTAACTATTAATTCACAGACCTTACAAGATAGTTCAGATTGGGGTTCATCAAATCAAACAATTAGTCAAATTTGGGATACAAATCCTATTACATTAACAATAAATACAACTTCTCCTCACCTTGAATTTGATTTGGATACAACTGTTTATGGATATAATTTCGGGAATTCAATGATTAATCAACAAAATACTGAAGGTGTTTTATACGAAATATTAGAAAATGGGACTATCTATTGGAAATATTATCACAATTTATACATCCCAAATCAATATACTGATATTGAAATTGATATCAATAAGCCAGAAGATTGGGAAATCATATCAGCATTGGATCCCACTCTACAAGAAATAACCTTCGAAGATGGCAAAGTTGGAGATCCTTTACTTAAAATCAATAAATCTTATGCAATTTTTCCTGGTTGGTGGACTTTTAAAGCAACATCACCTAATTTTTTAAATCAATCAAATACAAAATTATTAAAACAAGGTGAATGGACACACACTAATTTTGATACTGGTGAATCAACAAGAATTAAAACTCAAGTAAACTACAGTGGTCGAATTCCTATAAATATTGAGTTAACAGAAGTAAATTTAACGATATTTGACCCCGAAGGAAATCAATGGTATTCAGAAGTGAATTCGCCCTTGTCAAATGGAACAGTGTTCTTTTCAGAAATTACATTCTCTGCGTTAAATACTACAGGGGGTCAATTTGACTATACTTTATTCTGGAGTAATGGAACAGCGTTAGGTGGTGTTAAATCTAATTTTATTGTAAACCATCAAAGCCAAATTCAGTTGTTAAAACCTGACGATGCTAAACCAGATTTAGTAACTGATGGATTTGTAGGCGATATAATTCCTGTAAGAATTATTCTAACCGATCCAGAAAATGATCTATCTATTTCTGATGCAATAGTTTCCTATAATTGGACTGGGGGATCCATTCTTAACTTTACTGAAGCTGCTATTGGTATTTATGAAACTATTCTTGATACCGCTGATCTAACTTCAAAAGGTGTATACGAGATTTTAATAAACTCGTCGAAACTAGGCTTTATAGAAAGTAACCTTACACTTGAAATAAATCTAGGGGAAGAAACTGGCTTACAAAGACTCGAATCTGAATATAATATAGAATTACACGCAAATAGTACCATTAAGTTTAAGTTTACTGATTATAGTGGGGACGGTATTGATGGAGCAACAGTAAATGTTAGTATAAATAATCCCTCCTATTATTCAATTGAGAATCTTGGCAATGGAACTTATGACATTGAATTTAATACTTCCTATATTGATAATATCGGTATATATCAGATTAATTTTACGTTTTCCGCAAATGAGTATGAACCTCAACATTATGTATATCAATTTCAAATTATCAAGCAATCTGTTAACCTCTCAGTTTACATCAATTCGATTGAAATTCAAGAGAATTCTCTGAATGAGGTTGCTTACTTTGATATAATCAATATTTCAGCTAAAGCGATGTCAATCATAGATAAAAATAATATTTCGGGAGGCAATTTTACTTGGATTAGCGCGTCATACAAAAAAAATTTAACAGAATATGTAGATGACTGGTATAACTCATCGATTGAATGTTTACCGGAAAATTTCTCATCTGGAATCAATTTTATATATTTGAAGTTTGAACATTCTAATTACAGAAAGCAAACATTTGGCTTT
Source organism: Promethearchaeota archaeon (assembly GCA_016839745.1). Lineage (GTDB taxonomy): Archaea > Asgardarchaeota > Lokiarchaeia > Sigyniarchaeales > SOKP01 > SOKP01. The sequence goes on along the minus strand of JAEOTS010000001.1, from coordinate 46,578 downwards.
GAAATTTTGATTGATCGAATTGAATTTGATGTGGATATAGTTGGTCATGAAGATGCAAATCCAACCATAAAAGTTGATATAGGAGGATCATTAGTGCTACAAATAGAACTATTAGATATTGAAACTAATCAACCTATCGAAAATGCTTCTGTTTTATACAAATGGACTTATGGAGTGGGGGAGTTAGAAGAAATAACTCCCGGCACATATCAACTATCAGTAGGATTGCCTGAAAACTTGCAAGGAAATTTTATATTTAATCTCATCATATCGAAGGAGGGAACAGTATACAAGACAACGCAATCTTCATTTCTTTTAGTTATAGGTGAACCACAATTTCCTACTTTTCTGATTTGGATTATAATTTTAATTTCAGCTATAATTATTGGTGCTTTAGGCATACTGAGCTTGAGATCGTACGTTATTTTGCCAAGGAGAAGAAGAAGAGAAGCAGAATTACTAGCTAGAACTCAAAGGTTTAAAGATATAGAAAATATTCAAGCAATCGTTGCTATTCATAGAGATAGCGGAATTCCACTTTATACTAAAAGCTATTCTATTCTAGAAAAACACAAAAAAGAAATCTTTTCCGGGTTTATTCAAGCTATAATAACAGTAGGAGAGGAAATGGTTGGCAAAAGAGGAGAAGGTAGAGAATTAGTCGAACTTGACGAAGAAGATGGCACTCGAACAATCTTAGAACTGGACTTCAAATATTTTTATTGTTTGATCTGTGATCGACAGGACTTGCGTATTATTTTTCTTCTCACCGACAGAGCTTCTGATCGAATGAAAAAGCAGATTTCTGATTTATCTCTAGGGGCAATGTTGGAGCTTTCAGAGCAAATAGGGAATTGGGATGGAGCTATTCACGAATTTGAATCCATGTTCCCCCCAATTGTAAAAAAATACGTAGAATTATCTTACAAAGAGGCTTTTACTATAAATAACGCAGAATTCATAGCTAAAATAAGAAAGGAGGATGAATTAAATTCAATGGAAACCCGCATTTTGAACGTTATCTATTCGATTGCTAAAAGTAAACAAGAGTTTTATCTTGAGACAGTATTTGAACTTATTCACGAAAAAAATCGAGATACTGTTATAGATGGCATTGAAACCTTGATAAAGAAGCAACTTATTATACCATCAACAAAATAAATTAATAGCTATTTTTTATTTATTTTTTCTTAATTTAATTATGAACAATATAAGTGATTTAAAGTTTGAATGCGTACATTGTGGTAAATGTTGTACCGATTTAAACACACTTGTAAATACTACTTATTTAGATATTCTTCGCATCAGAGATGGCTTAAATCTTACTCAAGATGAAGTCATTGAAATTTTAGGGTTCTACATATTCGATAAAAAACCAACAACTAAAGAAATAGATAGAATGGTTGTTCCTCCTATTGAGACAGAAAGAGGTTTAGCGTTTACCGGGCTTAAAAAAAAATCAAATGGTCAATGTTACTTCTACAACACCAAAGAAAAGAGATGTTCGATTTACAAATTTAGACCAAATTTTTGTAGGACTTTTCCTTTTACCTTTAAGCTCCTTATTAATAAAGTAAATTCAACTGAAAATTCCATTAAAGTATTTTATACTGAAAAAGGACTTCAATATTGTCAAGGAATTGGAGAAGAAAAACCAATCATCGAAAAGGAGACTTGGATCCAATTGGGTCAAAAAGTTATCCAAGATTTAACTAAAAACACAGTGTTAATCAAAAAATGGAATGAAAGTGTTAAAGAAGGGTTAATTATACCTTCAGTAAGTAATTTTATCCTAACGATTTTTAATTTAGAAAGATAACCTTACTCTCCCGATTTAAAAAAATTGCGAGAGCGCTAATAACATCCAAAATAACATGCGCAACTCGATTTTGAATGCGATTTTGTTATGATCCCAAGTAAAATCACCGAAAACTTGGCTTTCTGTAAAGAAATTTAAATCCTGATTTAAAAACTTTAATAACTCGGAAATGATGCTTATTTCTTTCTCAGTTGAATCCAGTAACACTAATGTTAATAATGTTCTAGCTGTGTCTGTAATATTACCATTGACAGATCCATTGGGGAGTATTTGTTTTTCTAATTCGGTTAAATAGGGAGCTCGTAAATTATTAAAATCAATTCTATCATCTAACAACTTCAATAGACCTAAGTAAAAAAACATATCTGAGGATGGTTTAAATCCTTCTAAATTGAATAAATCAAGTTTTACCAGTGGTTCAATAAGATGACTTTTGTTTGTTATAATTCCACCGCTTTTTTTTAACATTTTTAAGCTTAAAATGGTAAAAAAATTAAAATATAAATTAACAGGAATAAAAGGGTTGAGTTCGTTTTCTAAAAACATTTCAATATCTAATAAATCAACAAGTTCTGATTTATTCAAAAAATCTAATTCAAAAAGAACAGAAAGACCATGACATACACTAATTGAATTTGGTTTATGGTATCTACCAGTGCTAAATATTTTTCCACTAATAAAATTATTTACGATATTTTTAACATATCCCGGTTCTAGTTGTAGTTCCTCTCCAAACATCTTAAAAATATTAACTATGTAATACAAATTTTCTAAATCTAGAAATTCAGGAGAAGAGGTAATAAATGTTCTTAGCTGTTTTATATTGATATTTATTTTATTCGTAATAGATTGATTTAATTTAGGAAAATTCACGAAATAATTTAAGAGTGAGGGCGTTTTTCCTTTATTTAGTAGATTATCATTGCTTACTTGGTATGAGGTTTGGGTAATAGCTTCTATGTTGTCTTGGCGAGCTTCCTGTAATTTTTTCAATATTTCTTCTTCAGATATCGTTTCCATGGGATCTTCTATCTTAAAATCCTCCACTTTAAATGTTAATTTAGAAGGATTAAAATATTTTAACAACTCCTTATTAAAAATTTTAAGATGTTTCTTTATTTTTCCTGATAATTTGCTTTCGTTCCTCAATCTAGTTAATTTTTTGCGAAATTCGTGAGGTAACAAATCAAAAAGATCTAAATTTTCGATTATCTTGTCATCCTTGTCTATTAAATACTCTAAAATTATAATAAATAGGTGCTTATTAATGTAATCGTTTAATCCTAGTTGCAAAAAAGATAAATAAGTACTAAAACTACTTCTATTATTTTCATATAATTCTTGGTATAGCTCAGTATCTGCAGTTAATTTATTTTTTGACACTCCTATTGTAATAAACGCAGAATTTGTAAGAGCTATAATAGAAAGAATTTTGTTTTTCGTATCCTTTTGTTCATCTGAATCAATAATTAATGAAACATTAATATTTTTTGAGAGTATAAGGTCGGTCAAGTATGCCTCATAAATCTTATAGAATTCCCCTATATCTTCTTTCAATGAATCAACTAGTTCTGTAATTATAGTTTTTAGATCTTCCATTTTACTCTCGTGTGATTATAATAACTCTGTAGATAAGTTCAAAATTTAATAAATTAGATAATCTTAATTTTTTTAGTTATTCCTTCCTAAATAGTGAATAATTCGTTATAATATTTATATTAATAAAATTTTATAAATTAAAAAATCAGTCATAAATTAAACTATGGAAAAAAATTCCTACGATTTTTTCGCAAACGATTATCATAATAAGCGACGTTATCATTGGAAAGATTTAGAAATTTTTCTAAGGGAGCTAGCTGATAAAGGAATTCACTTTCATGGTACTAATCTTGATTTAGGATGTGCAAATGGCAGAAATTTCGATTTATTTCTACATTCTAATAGTAAATTAGTTGCTATAGATAACTCTATAGAACTTTTAAGATTAGCGCGAAATAGATTAGAGGAACAAAACATTAAATCGAAATTTAATCCTAAATCTGTCAATATAATTCTTAGCGATGTAAAATTTTTACCTTTGAGACCTAACGCCATTAAAAACATATTTTCAATTGCTACAATTCATCACATAAGAAGAGACAACCACCGAAATGATATTATGTCCCAACTCTATAGTATCTTAAAAAATAATGGATTTTTTGTCCTTACAGTGTGGCGTCGATATCAAAAAAAATATCGATTCTATTTCATTAATGATAGGATTAAAAGATTTTTTATATCAAAATATGACAAAATTCAAGAAAATCTAGGTTTGATAGAATATGGAGATAAATACATCCCTTGGACCATTTCGAATAAGAATATTACTTATAATAGGTATTACCACTTTTTTTCTCTTAAGGAAATAAAGAACTTGTTGAAAATCTATATAATCAGGGTAATATCAAAGAAGGGTGGTCCTAATCGAAAAGATAATTTCTTTATTTTAACACAAAAAGTCGTTAAAGAAAAAACATAAAGCAATTAAGTCTACTTGTGACAAACAAATGTAGTAAGGGATTTTACTATAAAAGGTTTGAAATTTTCGTAATGTTTATCAATAACATTAATATGAATATTAATTAAGCGTTCAGTTATATCGCAGTAGAAAATTCCATGGATACATTTCTCTCGGTAATATCGTTTCCTAATCATTTTTGTTCTTTGTCCAAACCAAGACACAAACTCATGCGAAAGAAGCCAAGTATTTTCTCTTTGAGTAATAACGAAGTCAAGGGCATTATATAGCTCGATTGATTTTTGTACTTCCTTCCCATGATACAAAGTATTTCTATATCTTTTTTCCCAAGAGATGTCCATTTTGGCGTTAGAACCATAAATCTCGTCGTAATCGTTTTGAGAATGAAGAGTTATATTGCCTTCCATTTCGTTGCCCTCAAATTTTACCTCTTTAAACCATATAGGTAATTTTTGAACCTCTATTTTACCTTCCGGCTTTTCGTAACTGTAGTAATTATACTCCATTGCCAAATCGCGTATTGATATAATTTATAAAAAATAGTTAGGATATCATTTATTTAACAATTCTTTGCATTCATTGATCCAATTTGCTATTCGTTCTTCAGATACTCCTTTAATTAAAGACGCTAATTCTGCAGGATCCTCATTGACAAGCTCTTCAACGCAACTTACTCCAAGTTCTTCAAATTTTTTCGCGGTCGTAGGACCCAAACCTGATAAAGAAGTTAACTTTGTCGTTTCGGTTGTTGACAATTCCTTCTTTGCTGGTTTTGGTTCTTTTTTAACCTTCTCTTTCTTTGGAGGTGGTGCCTTTTTTATAGCTTTAGGTTCTTGCGTTACTTTTTTCACTTTAGCGGGTTTCTTTCTCGCTTTTTCTTGTTTTGGTTTGAATGGCGTTCTTTTCTTTTCTTTAAACTCGTAAGGTTTCTTTTTTTTCCTCGTTTTGCTATCTAGTTTTAATTTTTTTAGCGCTTCAATGTTAGCTTTGTGTTTAGATTTCCTGAAGAAATCGATATTTATATTTAATTCTCTTAATAATTCCACTGTTTTACCAGCTTCTTTTATTTCCAACAAAGAAAATCCTTTCCCATTGCGTAGATGAGCATCTTTTGCTGGGGATATTGCCATCGCTACGATAATTTTATTATTTTCCATAATCAAAGAGTCACCAAGTTCATTACAAGGTAAATGAGATAAATTTAGAAGACTTTTATTTTTTTCTATTTCAATATCCTTTGATATTAAGTTTAAAGATTGTTTTTAAGGCAAGTTTATTTTATATTTAAAGGAGAAGCTTAGACGATAAAATTGTTATAATTAAAAACTTACAATATCTAATTCTTCTAATTTTTTTAATACAATATTTACATCGTTGCGAGGTTTGGCTATCATTCTTGCTATTCTTAACGGGGAGGCTTCACCAGTGCATCTTAAAGCAACTTGGAAATCTTCCTCGTTTATCATTCCCATTGACATTATCTTTTCTAAAACTTTCTTCACTACTAATAATTTAGGAAAGACCTCTGCTATTTTGCCCCCTTGACATATGTTTTCAATATCAGCAATAATTGTTTGAAAACGAGATTTCTGCGATGTTGTTCGAAACATTTTTATGTCTGATTGATGTTTTTTCCAAAACCGACTCGAAATTTTATGAATTACTTCAATTGTTTTATCTACATCGTCATCAGGGTCAGAGATTGAACAAAATAATATTCTTGAAAGTAGATGATAGATAATAATAATAGTTGAATTTTCAGATTCTACAATTCTTGTCATGTCTTCTCTATTACTACCTTTTACCATAGCATCCTGTATTTTATCAATTATATCATTGATTTCATTAAAGAAACCAGGAATGACATCTTTACTTTTATTATCCTCCTTTAAAGATTTAAAAGTAGCTTCTAAAAGAGAAATTCCATTGTCGCTATCAATTAGAAAAATCTTGTAGATAATAGTACCTTACCCTTAGTATTATCACAAATTTTAATTACTACCATAATAAAAATTCTGTCTTAATAATGTTCTTTTTTAATAAAAATACCAGAAGAATTAAAAAGAGAGATTTTTATTATTGTAGTAGAAATTAGGGTTAGGTTTTATTTATTATGAGATCATTAAAATTTACATTTATTCTAATCGTAATATTATTTCCTCTTATTGTCTTACCGTTTTCGATGGTTATAGCAGCCCCAAATCAATTAAAATTTACAGCAATAGCGATTAAATCTAGTATTGGGGTTTCAAATTATGAAATTCCTCAAAGCGTTACATACAGTGTGGAAATAAACTTTACATTAACGCATTCAGCGGGGATTAACCCTGATTACTGGTTTAAGTTTTCAAGGTTAAACGATCGTCATCCAAATTCCTCTTTAACTCAATATTCGGGACCATATCAAGAAAGTGAATTACAGTATAGTAGTATAACTGGCAGTGATACTACTCCATTCATATATAGAGATAGATTTAACAATACCTACGATGTTTTTAATGCTTCTAATCTTTTACCAAGTGAAACAATTACTTTAAATCAAAAATACCGGGTTAAATTAAATGAAGTCTTCTTTAACAATATTGATTCATCAGAAATAGGTGTTTATGATACTTCTGATGAGATTTTTGCGTTATATTGTAATAACTCCGAAACTTACTACGAAAAAAACGATTTTAACATAAATGCTACCTCTTATAGTATTGTTAATCCCAGCGATAATCCTGTGGTTAAAGCTCAAAAAATTTGTGATTGGGTTGTTGATCACTTAGAATACAATGGTAGTCTTCCCGATCAAGAGAAAGGAGCTAAATGGGCTTACGAAAATCAAATGGGCGATTGTAGCGAATATTCTAGTTTAATGATTACACTCTTACGATGTCAAGGAATACCAGCACGCAAAGTTACTGGTTTTGTTATTTCTAACGTTGCTTCTACGAAACCCTATATCGGTCAAGAGTGGAATTTTTATTCAAGTTCAAGTAAGCCATCTAATATTTTAGGACATGCGTGGGTTGAATACTATGTTCCAAACATAGGATGGATTGCATGTGATCCTACTTGGGATGAACAAACCAACTATTTTAATCACATAGATTATATGCGTTTCAATTTTAATGTTGGAGCTTGGTTTTCTATTCCTCAACTAAATGATACGAGCGAATTTCCTCATCCGTGTATTGTCTCATATGTTACATCAGTATTTGATTATGAATATAGCTTCAAAGTGAGTGTAATAGGTGTTAATCTAATTGCTCCAGAAATTATTGTTCTCATAATAATTGGTGTGATACTTGCAGTTCTTGCCATTGGAATAACAATCTTAATCAGACGGAGTAGGAAAAAGAGATTTAAAGAGACTAGCTACTCAAATTATTAGTATTTTTTTAAGTTATTAGATATAGGTTTGAATTAAATCGTTAAGATTTTTTGAAAATTTAGGTAAAAATTTTTCAATCTTATCTAGATTTAAGTCTTTTTCCATAAACATCAATAAATATAGGTTGTATTTTTCAACTGTAATCCTTTTAAATATTATTTTTTTTGATTCGTCAGTTATTCCTGAAGAAATTAGGAAATCTTGCTTGAGCAATTTAAATTCCTTAAATGTTTTGTATAGAGTTTGAAAATGTGGAGCAGAGATTTCAAAAACCTTTTCAGAAATGCCGATTCTAGAGAAATTCGATAATATTATTCCATTTTCGTTAAGTAAAAGTATTGCATCTGAGTTGATTTTCTTAGCAAAATGCTTCAATTGATTCTCGAACAATTCTCTATTAGGAGATAATTGCGATAATCCGTAGGAATAAGCAGATATTAACGAAAATCCATCGAAGATAGAGGTTTCAAAAATTTTTATGAAAAACCGCTTAGAGACTTCATTAATTTTTTCAATAATAGCGTTAATATTAGCTCTAATATCTCCTGATTTCTTTATGTCTGGATCGCATTTATTTAGACATACAACAATTGGAGGAAATTCTTCTAATTCTATAAGTGAATCTATTACTTTACTGAATAAATCGACAGATTCGTTAATTCGTGAAGAGTCTTGAACATCTATAAAATAAAAGAGTAAATCTACGTTGTATAAGTATACCTTTCGTTGTTCAAGAAATTTTTCTCGATAAGTTTTTTGACCTCCAAGATCCCATACTGATATGGTTGAATTTTGTTCATCAAAAATTTTCTCTTCACTTCTCGCTACTCCTTTCGTTGGAAGCGTTTTAATAATTTTAGAGTATCTCTTTTTAACGGCATGAAGAAAACTAGTTTTTCCCGCGCGATCTAAACCGGTCATAAGAATCTTAATTTGACGCTTTAATGAAAAGGGGTCTTTTATTTCGCTAGTAAATTCGAACAATTCTCCTTTTAATTCGTCCATTATAACTTGATTTTCGTCAAGAGTTTTCGCCGTTTGAACCTTTGAAGCTGCACTATCTATTATAATTCTTAGGTATTTCATGTTTTCGTAGAAAAAAACACGATCGTCTTCATCAATCAAAACAGTTATAGTCGCTGCTTTAGCATTCCCACGAGCTGTTGGATCCAATATTAAGAAAAAGTAAGTTAAACCGTTTAATTTTAAATCTGGAAAAGGCAAAATTCCAAAATAATTTACATCTTCAGTGGAAGTGCCATTTTGATATACCGTATCGCCCATCAATAGGGAAATAGTTTTCATAGCAATCAATAGCCTCGAAGATTCATCCATCATTTCTGGCCAATATATTTTTGGCGTTGGTCCATCGTCATCAAACAAACTTAAAACGATTGACTTGATTATATTGTTCTTTGTTTTTGACATAATTCTATGAAATCCCTTGATATTCCTATAGATTTAAAAGAAAGTAAGCAATGATTCGCGGCTTTTAAATCAAAAGATATAATTCTACTTTTCCTAATTCTTCTAAACTGATTTAAAATATTATATTATTCTAATATATTAAAAAAGAATTTTTAATTAAATCTTTATTTTTTAAAAATAACAAACAATCCTAATAAAATTAGAAAAGCAATCTTAAACTAATGGTAATCCCTGAAATAAACTAGTAAATTCTTAGAGTACTATTCTCCTAGTATTTAATTAGAATTAATAAAAAATTAATAATTGCTTTTATTGAGAATGATTACTTTCTTAATTATTATCATCAAATAAACAATTTCGTCTTGCATGTTGGAGAAAAAATGTTTGAAGAAAAAATTTATGATTCGTTACCAGAAGTGCTCTTTAAAGATAAAAAATCGGGGATCGTGAAAAAAGATAAATTTGATCCCAATCGAATTTACATCTCATTGCTTAAAGAAACGGATCTTTCTGAGCAAGATGCCGAAAAAATAACTATTGATGTTTTTCGCTTTATAACATCGTCCAATCTTAAAATATTAACAGCACCTCTCATAAGAGAGTTAGTTAGTTATTCGCTGTCAAAATTTGGTTTCGAAATTGCGCGTCTACAGAATACAAGAATAGGATTTCCCTATAAAGATTTAGAGGAAAAAATAGCAGATTGTAACGATGTGGAAGAATTTAAAGAATTCATTTACACAGGAGTTATAGACGAATATAATGAAGTTAAAAAATTAATTGAAAGTTCAGATAATTCTAATTGAGTTCTGATAATTAATCATTATATCATTGCTCTCCTTCATTTATTTTAGAACATTAGCATAAATTGGATTATGTCTGATTTATTTTCAACTCCATCGCTAAAACAATTTTTCTTAGAAATTTATAATCTTCTAAGGGAGGGAAATTCTGAGGTAATCCAATTATGGTTTGAAATTTCAGAAATTGAATTTTTCAAGAATTTTAGTGATTTAAAACTCCGCGAGTTTTTAGAAAGGTTTGATTTTATTTCTATTCAGAAAGGAAATTATACTAATTACATTGTGATAAATAAAATTATCTTTATTACTCGGTGTGTTCAATTTTTAGAGTTAGATGTTAATCATTTGTCTATATTATTAAATTATGACGGATTTGAAGCTTTAATTCAAGAGATTTTATCTCAAAACAATTTTAGAACAATTAAGAATTTTAGGTTTTCTGATAGATCGAATCTGAAATACGAAACATCTCAAAAGCGGTACGAAATTGATGTTATAGGTATTTATCAAAGTTATATACTCATAATTGACGCTAAACAATGGAAAAGGAAAGATTCTTATGGTGCTATGAATAAAGCTGCGAATTTACAATACCAAAGAGTCGTTGCTTTAAAAAAAAATCCTGAGACAATTTCGGATTTAATTCAGAGACTATTAGGAATGAGTTGTAACGTTCGGAAAAGATTACCGTTTACTCTAATTCCAATTATGGTAACATTAGAGCCTAATTGGATTAAGATTAATGAAAATTCTGTTCCTCTTGTGGGAATACATAATTTAAATTCTTTTTTGCATGAACTACAGTTTAATTTACAATATTTTAAAACAGTAAAAATCTCAAAAATAATTGCTCAAAAACAATTACTCTAAAAATAAACCAATTTTTTCTATTTTGATAATCCTAGGTACTGTTTTACTTGTTTACTTACAATAGATACGGCGAAATGTATGATTCCACTCTTCACTCGAGGGTGTGAAAGGATTATCAAAATCATATCACCTCCCTTAGTGTCTTTGGACCCAATAGGCGCAAGATCTAAAACTCCATTAGAACCCCTAATGGAAATGTTCAACAAAGTTCCAGCACTTAATCCTTTAATAATATCATTACCAATCATGGATAAATTCTGGCCAATTGTGGCAAACAGAGAATCAGATATCCTCGAACTAATTGCCGAAGCAAGTATGGTACCATCGTTCTTTATGATCGCAGAGGCTTCAATGTGTAAATCCAATTTCAAAAGATCTTTTAAAATTTCGCTCATACTTGAAGGAGGAATGACCTTTTCTGGCTCCTCTTTAATTTTCTCGTCTTTTTTAAGCGTTTTCAGAGGTTTTACTGTAATCTTTTTTGAGAGAAAAGAAAGTACCTTCGTCATATCTTCTTCTAATTGTTTCTGTTTTAGAAGAGTTGATTCGATATTGGGGGAAGAAATGAGAGCACTTTGAGATTTTCCAGATTTTGAATCTGCTGATATTTTTGTTTGCTGAGGATGTCCATAAACGCCTTTATCTGCTATAATTGAACCTCTGAAAGGTTGTGGTTTAATTTCTTGTAAAATTTCACCATGATCATTTGCTTCATCCAACTCGCTTTCTATGTCATCCTCTAAAAAATCTTCCTCGCTTTCATTTTCAGGTTGAGGAATTTCGTGAAGATCTAAGATTTCTGGCTTAGCAACAGTTTTCTTCTTAGCTTCTTTTTTTTGAGGTGGAGCTCTCTGTTCCTTAATATGTGGTTTTTCTGCTTTTTTCGGAGAAATCTTTATTCTTGGAGGTTTATTAGAAATTGGAAGTAACGCTCCACATTTTCTACAAATACGCCCGCTTGTTTCGTTGTTTGTAGTCCCACAGTTGGAACAAATAATCATTTTACTTATCTCTTCTACTAATTGTTAAAATCAGAAATATAACTTTTTTAATGTTTTGACTATAATAGTAGTAAAAAAATACAATTTTATTAATATTGACAAAAACAAATATAAAAAATAAAAGAGTTAGCTGTAAAGTATCTCTTTCAATAAGTTAGAAAAACAATCTATATCTTCTTTATTGATGTGAGTGTCTTGCTTGAGCATGAGAAGATAATATGGATTAATACCTTCTTTTAAAGACAGTTGCTTAAATATGAAATTTCTGCCGAATCTTTGAACAACCATATGATTTTCCTCTTCTTTACGGCTGGGCTGAACTTCGGTAAAAACAAAGCTATCATTAAGGGTTAGAAAATAGGGAGTGCTAGCAGAAAGCAAATTCTTTGTTTCATCATCCTTATAATAACTTCCTATGATTAAAGAATTGTCATCAAGTAAAACAATCCCATCTGAATATGTTTTTTTACCAAACTCGAAAATCGTTTTTTCTATTAATTCTGATTTTGAATATAAACTTAATAGTATTTCTGACATAGCTTTTATGATTGAAGGAAGGTCGTAGATGCTTGTGTTATAATAAAAGATTTGTTTATATTCCACATTTTTTTTTATTTTTTCTTTTATTTCTACTTCGAGATTTTTCATTTCGTTTAAAGCGTTTCGTTTTAATGCGGGATCATATTTATGGAGAAATATATAAATAGGCGGGGCGATTTCGAGTTTTCTGAATTGTTCTACAACATCTTTAAGATAGCTAATTGCTTCAGGTAACCTTATTTTATTCTGAACATCTATTACATAAACGGCTATTTCCGTGTCATCGAAATATTTTCCAGGGTTTTTCAAATAAGAAATTCGGTAAGAAATTTGCCCTCCTAAATCCCATTCTGCGATTTCTCGTCCCATGAACTCAAATATTCGCCTTTGAGCTCCACGAGTTGGCTTAAGGAAAGCTATTTTCGAGAATTCACGCTGGATTCCGTAGATTATTGTCGTTTTGCCAGCGTTGTCTAAGCCAGTAAAGAGTAGCTTTGAAGCTGAGGTAACTTTCTTCTTATCCTTCTTTTCTTTAGTTAAATATTGAATTGCCAAAAAAGAATCACCTTGAATTAGAAAATGTAATTTTTGTATATATTCTTATGTAAGATAATATTGCAATCATTCTTATAAAATTATCTTAAACTTAAATATTAAAATCTTTAGCATTTTTAAGAAAAGAGAAGCGATATTTTCTCAAATAAAGTTCCATTTATTTAATGATTAATAAGAGTTGCTGTTTTTAGAACTCCGTTGGCATATCATATGTAATATTAGGGAGAGATTTAAATATATTATTGAGTTTTTCAACTACTTCTTGAGCCGTTTTAGCGCCATAAATTGTGTCACTTCTCCTATCGTCAATTTTCGTTCCTGCCATCTTCGATGACCAACCGTTAATTCCCCCAGTTAGTGCAATAATTGGTTTCCCATATATCCAAGCAAAACACATCTCAGATAGCGTACCTGCTTTTCCTTCTATTGCAACACATGCATCACCGCTTAACACGACAATAACATTTCGAGCTTGAGAAAATGGAACCGGAACAACCACATCTACATACTTATTTGCTTTCTTTTTGTCTTCAAAAGGGATAATTCCTATTGTAAAGCCACCTTCTTGCTTTGCCCCTTTACAAACAGCTTCCATAACACCAGAAAGTCCTCCGCAAGAAATTGCGTAATGATTCTTAGCTAATAATCGTCCTAATTCAATTGTAACTTCTTCTGTTGCAGAGTTGATTTCGCTCGTGCCAATAATTGAGATAGTTCCCTTAAAATTTCTTTTAAAATCAAAATTCATAAACTGTCAACATTATATTTTATAATTTTTTATCAATAAAATTTGATGTCTTCTGTAATCTAACACGTAATATTACTTACTTCCCTACTTTTCAAAAATTTACTTGAGCTTCTGATTTTAACACTTTTTTCTTTACAATATAAATTATAATTACGCCTGTAATAGCGGTTAATCCTATCAACATTAGTAGATCATATCCAGGAATTTCTAAACCCGTTCTAGTCAGAACATAAAGTACTGTAGCATCAATTGAGAATTGGATTTTAGAGGCAATCCCATTAGAGTCAAATTCTATAACTACTTCCCAATACTCGCCGTAAATGAGCCTACGCTCGGTTAAAACATTTTCGGAACTTGAAAGAACTCCGTATATACCGTATAAACCGGTGTTTGTTTCTGCATATTCTGCGAGATAATTACTTACGGGGGTAAGTGCTATAAATTTAATAAGTAGATGGGAATTAGAAGGATCATTATAGAGGTCATGTGTGCCTGTCAATTCTGAGACAGCTCCAAACAATTCACCTTCAGATATAGGCTCCCATCTGTCGTAATCTATATAAAAAACCCTCTCTGTCTCTCTAATATCTGTAATCTTGACTTTAATTTTATCACCAACAGCATTGACATCCCATAATCCTGATCCAGATATTCCCAGAAATCTTTCCTCTAATTTTGTACATGTAAAAATATACTCATCTCCATCCTTAACTTTACATGTATAAGTTGTTTGTCCGAAAACGTTTGTTAATATTGCTGAAAGTGATAAACTTAATAGAATCACAAAAAATAATTTTTCCTTTCTTTCCATCTTAGATTTTCATCCTTATTTTTGTTTTAATAATTAAAGAATGTTTTAGTTATATATAAATTGCTTACTAATCGCATACTAATCGGAAAAGTTCTTTTATAGAAATATTTATTTAATAATTAGTATAAAGTCAAGTAAAAAACTTTAATTGAGTCCTTACCATCATTAATATTCAATTCCGATTCATTCCTTATCCTTCCAATTACAACAGCAGACATGTCATGATCGTTGAAAATCTTTAATACCTCCTGGCATGCCTCTTCTGGTGCGGTTAAAATATAAGAAGTTGTTAAAAACATTTGCACATAGGTTTTTAGATCGTAACCTCTTTCTACTAGTTTAGGAGGAATAACGATCTTTTCAACATTAATATCTGCTCCGACTTTAGAATATTTTATTAGTTGTAAAATTGTGCCGAAAATTCCTGCGTTTGACACATCTTTTGAAGCGTTTACAAGATGTCGTTTAGCGATGACATTCATAGATGTTCTCTTATATAAAACTTCTTCAGAAGATTTGTGTGTTACTGTGTCCCAATGTAGCTTACTTGCTCTTCCTATTTGTCCATCAAAATCTACAGCTAAAATTATATTATCGTTTTCTTGGGCGTTGATTGCAGATATATAGTCACTACTCTTGATTTCACCTATTAAGGTGGAACTTAATTCGTAATACTCTTTCGTATTGGTATGACCTCTAATTATAGGAACCTTAAATTTGTTTGAGCCTTCGCAGACACCTTCAATCATTTTTTGACCAATTTTTTGTTCTTTAAAGGAAATAATAATGGTTGCGGCTAATGGTGTTCCCCCACAAGCATAAATATCATCAACCCCAACTAAGATAGAACTAAATCCCGCACCAAAAGGGTATTTTTCGATGTAGCTTGTTTTTATCCTATCCGTTGAAACCAAGGTGTACATATCATTATCGTTTGTAATGGCAGCAGAATCTTGTCCTACATCAGAAAAGATACGAGGACTCTTAAAAGAGTTCGTGCTAATGAAATGAACAATAGGATTAAGTTCTTCTTTTTCTAGAATATTCTTGTTATTTCGTATATAGTCTGCAATTTTTTCTAGCATTAATGTTCTAGAATAAAGCTATATATAATTAAATTTCCTACCATTTATTATTAGAAAATAATATACAAGAAACTCCATCTAATGGACAAATTAATTGAATCTTCAATCATCAAAGGATTGGTCTTTTGCGCTTTCGATAAGCTAGGTCCTCAGCCAATTTATATGTTTCCTAAACCATTAGAGACAGAAGAATTAGAAAATAAAAAAAAAGAGGATAGGGCTAAAAATATACTTACGATCTCTTTGAGGGAATACATCCAGATAGCCATCAAAAATATTTCTCTCTTAATAGGGGATGGAGCTGTATATAATAAAGAAATTAATATATTGAAAAATTACCAATACTTTGGAATTATTCCCTTTCCAGATCTTCAACTAACATCTCTTACGTTCTTTCACTTTATCGATACAAAGTCTACTGAAATGCCAACAGCAAGTGCTTTCTGCATTTTAATAGACGAGAAAAAAAGGAGTTTTCTATACAATAATATTAATAGACTTAAAAACATCGTAATAGATTTTTTTTCTAAATTTGATAATAAAATAACTGCTGAATTTCAACCTCAAGAGAAGGTAGAATCAGACTTTAAAAGGCTTCTACGAAAGATTATTACTATTGAACACACTCCTTCCACTCCCATATCTTCCCAGAGAAAAATGAAAATTTTATTCGCTGGTTTGGACAATAGTGGAAAAACGAGCTTTTTGCTTTCAATTGACAGAAAATTCTCAAAGTTGATCGGACTAAGCCCAACCAGAGGTGCAGATGTGAGTTCAATAGAAGCGCTGGGAGCAACTATTTTCTTGTGGGATTTAGGGGGTCAAAAGCAGTACCACGAAAGGTACCTTAGTAAAGCTCAAATTTACTTGTTCGAAGCAGATTTATTATTCTATTTTATTGATATCAGAGATAAAGATCGCTTTGAAGAAAGCATAGAATATCTTAATAATATGAAAAAGGCGTTGGCGCAATTAGAACAGAAAACACCAATTATCTATGTTTTATCGAAAGGAGATTCTGATATTATTCAATCTAAAGAAATTAAAAGCCATATAAAATCAGTAACAAGTAAGCTAGCTAAACTATCTCCGGATAAACCTCCCGAAATTTATATAACGAGTCTTTTTCAAATTTTCTCTATTTTAAGAGCCTTTTCTTCAGGAATAGCTAAACTCAGCCCAAATAGGAATTTAGTCGAACATAATCTTCGCGAATTTTCTTCAGCAACAGGCGCTTCTTTAATTCTCCTCCTTAGTAGCGATGGATTAGTATTAGCTGAATCTTTTACGCCTAAAGCACTACAAATCACTGAGATGCAAAAGTCTGAGGATTTATTGAATGTATTTGAGGTAGTGGCTCCACAATTTACTATGCTATTTAAAATATTTTCAAATTTCAAAGCCACAGAGAAAGATGAAGCAACATTTAAAGTTTCAGACTCAGTTATTTTGTTTAAGAAAATACGCGTGTTAAATTACGATATGTATGTTCTTTTTCTATTAGATGAAGAAAACAAAAAAGAACAAATTAATCAAAATCTGCAAGAATTCCTAAATCGTACCCAAGATCTCTTAATCAGGTATATTTCTTAAAAAATGTGCTTCAATGGAGTTCGATCCGAAATTTTCTTCCTCAAAATTCGTTTACGATAATAAGAATTTATTCCTGATATGAGAGCCATGGCAGGAATAACACATTTAGCAAATTTTATAGGTCCAAATAATACAAAATCGCTTCCAGCATTAATACAATAAGCCATTAATGAAGTAATTCCACCACATCTAGATTTACTGCCATATTTTTTAACAAAATCCCATCCATAAATCGCGTTAGCGGGAGCAAACCCAGTAGGTAATCCTAATTCAGATTTTACTAATCTCGTGGTTTCAACATTAATTCCAATTGAAGGTAAATCTAACACTGCTGTGTCCACAATAATATTTTCAATATTAGCTTTTTGTGCTTTCGGGATCAATACATTCTTTAGAAATTCTATCTTTTGGTGAGGAAATATGTATCTATTTCCGAAAGTTAATAAAACAGCGGATTTTACACCTATTTCTTTCATTTTAGTAAGACTTTCTTCAGATGTAGCTTCGTCTAAACTGTTTAAGATGGCTCTATCCGAAAGTCCCACCTCTTTTAAGCCTTCCATTGCCGGAATTCGCGAATTATCGTTCAGACCATCAACTAAAAATGGATAATCGACAATATCAGCTACAAATTCACATTCTTTCAATAAAGCTTCCGGATAAGCTCCAACTATATCAATTATCCCCTGCATTCCAGTTTCTTCGATAATCTCTGAATATTCGTTTAATTCCTGCTCTACGAGTTTTTTATCGAAATCACCCGTTTTTTCGTCTAATAAAGCAGCGTGATTAGTATAGAAAACGGTAGCAATCATAACAACGGGATTTTCTCCCGGTTGACCTCCTATACGAGTAGGTCCAATTTCTACTACTTTTTGTTCTTTTTCAAAATTCAACATAATAATCCCTAAAAAAATTTGATTTAGTGAACAATTAGTATCATTAAAATATTACTAATCTTCTTTTGGATTTCGTATCTGTTTAAATTTTTTGCTAATTAAAGTGCCAGCATAAATGATACTGATTATAAATTCGGGGATCCACTTATGAAGTAAAAGGATAATTATTGCTGCTATAAATGAACTAGCAGCACTGATAGATACATGAATACTTTCCCAAGGGTAACCAAGATAATACAATTCAATTTGAATTAGCATCCGAATAATATTTACCACGTAAAATATAAGAGAAGAAACGACTAGTGCTTTAGTTTTTCTCCAAATAATATCTTTATTTGTGTTTTTATCTCGAGAATGGGGAACGCATATAATAATACCCGCAAATACGCAAATTGCTTGAATTCCAGTACAAAATGTCTCAAAGAAAATACTCCCTAACGGATCACCATTGATATTGCCTACAAAATCAAAACTCCAGTGATACTTACCAACAGGAGCATAACTTGGTGACACATCCATATTAAAGAATAAATTGAGGAAATATACCGTTTGTTTGACTACAATTTCGTGCAACCAAAATTGAGCTTCGGTATCAAAAAATAGGTATATTCCATAGGCTAATAAAGGTGTGCCAATCCCTAATAGCAATAGGGAGTTTACAGAGAATACATATTTTTTATCTTCAAACTCAATTACCGGTTTATCTTGTGCTTTAATATCATTTAAATCTTGATCGTAGTGAATATTTTTAATATTCTTATCGTATTTATCCGTTATAATTAAACCTAATATCAAAACCATTGGAAGCATTACTATTCCGGTATTATTTCTAAAATCAGATTCCATTAGAGGTATGGAAAATCCTATTACAACAGTGAACAGTAAATTTAACGAGTGATATAATATGATGCCAAATTTTTGGTTTTTGTCTAATCTCGTCCCGACAAACTTCAATATTAAATAGGCTTGAACGACGAATAATAAAAAGATTGTAATAAATAGAATAACACTACTTAAATCTGAAGCAAGAAGAGGTATGAGAATACTAAGTATAAAACCTAATATCAGAATTATTGATAATCCAACCCAAACCAGGTATTTATTAGTAAAATTTATTTTCATTATATCCAGAGATTATTGATTAATTCCTTAGAGACTAGATGCAAGAGTTAAATGTTAATAATATTTAAGATTATTTGTTAGATTCTTTTTGGTTACTCTTTAAGTAAATGATACTACAAAATAACTCATAAACTACAAACTTTCTCTAATCAATTCTACAATTTTTTGTCCTTTAGTTTTAATTTCTTCTTCAGAACTATTTATTCTAATACCAAAATTGGAGCCGAGACCCGCATCAGAAACGCCTACACTAATATTGATAGCTCTTTTAAGGAGTTCATCGGTGTAAGGTAACATGCCCTTACTATATTTAACAGATTTCCCTTCGTAATAAGCGCATTTAAAAGGACAACCTTCATCCGTTACAGTATTCTGGTTTAAAAAGTGTTCCATATTATTATAGACATGCCAACCAGATTTAGCAATAGTAGTGCAATTTAATTTCTTTGCTAAATTTTCCGCGCTCTCTACAGTCGGCATGAAGAATGTTAAAAGAGTTCCTACATCGCCTTCCTCGTCGAGTATTCTTCGAAATCTAATCTCTTTGACTTTTGAAAGAATAGATTTTAGATACTTCTTATTGCTCCGAAGTTTTTCTTTAATATATTTGATCTTGTTCAGTTGCGCTCCAGCTACAGCAGCAGTGAGTTCATTCATCCTAAAATTTAAACCTAGAACAGTTCTATTACCTTGTTCTACTCCCTGCCGTAATGGTAGATGTCCTTGATCGTGAATCGCAAACGCTCTTTTATATAAATTTTCATCGTTAGTAATTACCATTCCACCATCACCCGCTGTAATCGTTTTATAGACATTTAAACTGAAAGCGCCCATTTTACCGTATGTTCCCACGGATTTTCCACGAAAAGATGCACCAAAAGCTTGAGCACAATCTTCAATCAATATTAGATTGTGTTCTTCTGCTATTCTAACTAATTCATCTAAGTGTCCAGGATTCCCTAACATGTGTACGAGCATAATAGCTTTAGTGCGCGGAGTAATTTTATTTCTCACATCCTTTGGATCAAGGGTTAATGTGTCATCTACTTCAGCTAAAATTGGTATAGCTCTAGCAAATATAATTGAAGTAATGCTTGCAATAAAGGTGTATCCTGGAACTATCACTTCGTCTCCCGGTCCTATTTTCAAAGCCCATAAGGCCGTTATTAGGGCAGATGTGCCTGAATTCACTGCTAAAGCATAAGTCGCTTTGGTATATTTCGCAAAATCTCGTTCCAAGTTCCAAACTTTTGCCTTGAAATTAGGATTTTGTAAATCTCCATATCTATATAAATATCCAGATTCAATTACTTCTAAAAGAGCTTCTTTTTCTTCCTCACCAATAATATCCATACCCGGTCCTGGCATTTTAAAGACTAATTTTAAGTTTAATTGTTTTTAAACGAAAATTAAGATATATGTACTAATTTAAAAATTCATTAATACCTTTTTGTAGAGCAATTAAAAGAACTAAAAATCACTAAAATTTATAGAATATTGTGCTAATTTATCTCATAAAAAAATAAATTTTTTTTTCAAGGTATTATTCTTCAAATTGAAAAACAATAATTAAAGTATAAAAAAAATATTGATAGTGTGTAGAAATGACGGAAAATAGTAAAAATGAAGAAGAATCAGAATTAATAGACGAAATTGAGGAAGCAAAACAAGATAAAGAAATTAATGATGCGAAAACTGATGCTGAAGAACCTAAAGCAAAATTTACTTTTAAATGTACCCGATGTGACAAATGTTGTCAAAATCGAGGACCTATACCAATTACCTTTTGGGACTTAGAATTATGGGCAAGAAACGGCGTTGTAGCAAATTTTTTACCTTATATGGACATATACAGTAAACCGGACGGAGGAATTGATCTAGTTCTTAAACCCCTACCACCACCTCCTAAAGAAGGAGAAGAAGAGAAACCAAAAGATCCATTTGGAGCTGTTCCCATCGAAGACTTATTAGAAGTAAAATGTCCCCTCTATAATAAAGAGAAAAACGAGTGTTTAGTTTACGATAATCGTCCTTTAAGTTGTAGAACTTACCCCTTGGAATATGATGGTAAAAATTTTACGGTTGTTGACGTTGAATGCCCCGGTATTGGTGAAGAGGGCATGACTAAGGACGATCTAAAGGAAATGAGAGATACTGCCAAACAAATGTTTTACGAACTGACTCGTATGAGAATTGCGTTACCGGTTTTAAGTCAGTTAATTTCACAGAAAGTTATGATGGACCTAATGAGACAAAATATGGAAGCAATGAGTAAAATGAGCGAGGAAGATCGATCAAAACTCGATGAGATTTTAAAGAAAGATCAGGAACCTTCATCAGAATAAATTTCTTTTCTATACTTTTTTTAAAACACTAATATAAGAGTTTAAATTTTAGATGAAAGAAATAAAAGTTAAAAATTCTATAATAAAGTTGGTTCAAGGAGATATTACAGAATTAAACACAGATGTTATCGTTAACGCAGCGAATGCTCAATTAATTTTAGGTGGAGGAGTAGCTGGCGCAATTAGACGCAAAGGAGGAGCAGCAATTCAAATGGAATGTGATAAAATAGGAGGCACATTCGTAGGGGGCGCAGTTATTACAACTGGAGGAAATTTAAAAGCTAGACATGTAATTCATGCTGTGGGTCCTCGTATGGGTAAAGGTAATGAAGATATTAAATTAAGAAGCGCAGTTTTAAACAGCTTTAAACTAATGGACGAGCATGGATTAAAAACAATCGCGTTTCCTGCTATATCTACTGGAATTTTTGGATATCCAATTGATAGATGCGCAAAAATTATGATCCTGACTGCTAAAGAATATCTTGCTGGAGAAACTCAAATAAGAGAAATCGTTTTCTGTTTATTCTCAGAACCGGATTTTGAAGTATTTAACGAAGAGTTAAATCAAATTTCAAAAACTTATTAACTATTAGAATTTTAGTATCCTCTTCTAGTACAAATTAGTTAAAAAAAAAAAGATTTAAAAATATGAAATAGACTATTTTTGTAACTCCATTTTTAATCACTTAATTTTCATTTTTCTCTTTTTTTATTTACTCCTGATAAGATTACGCTTTTTTCAAATAATTTCTGTCTTTTTTGCCAGTAAAGTAAAATTTTAAATGACTTATTATAAATTAGTAATCTGTATCGAAATCTAATCTAAAAAAATTATATTAAAAATTAAATTATATAGGTGGTAAATAAAAATGATATTTATTTCATATTGGGAGTTAAATCCTGATTTTGATCCCGCAGAATTATCTGAAATTGCTCAAGAGCTTATTAGTAAAAAAGCCTTCCCCTCAGAAGGAGTTAAACAAATCGCATTTTATATGAGTACCTCGGATTACTGGGGTATTGGCATAGATGAAGCCGACAGTGAAGAAGCTCTCGCGAGGAATGTTAACATGTGGAGAATCTCTAAACCCGGTTTTATTAGATCCATGAAATCCACTCCTGCCATGGAAGTAGTTAAAATGCTCCCAATCATGGTGAAATTGAAAAAACAAATAAAAGGATAACAATAAAGAGATTTATATTTCTTATCAAGGAGTTCCAGTAAATAATTCATCAAAATCTAAAATTCTAATTATCTTTTTTTTTGAAGAAAGAGGAGATTCAGAATTTACTCATTTTGACTTCTTTTTTAAAAGAAAAATAAAAAAAAATAGTTATTTTATTGGTCTGGTAAACTTCGATTGATACTTTCCAACGCCTCTACTATAGTAGTCCACACTCGAATTTTATACTCAAATCCTTTGATTAACTGAAAATAGGTCATCCTTTTATAAGTCCATAATATGGCTTCCGTAAGTTTACCCTCTTTTACATTCATTATACTTAAAGACTCTACTCCCTTAGGATTTGTTGTAACTGCTACCTGTATTGTTTCTTTTCCGAGAGATTTATCAAAAGGCATTTCTTTTAACATTTTAAAATAAGCTTCGACTACCTCATCTCTTAAATCGGTCGGGTAAGAAGACGTTGTAAATAGATATGGCATTTTTCATATTCATCTCGCTATTAATTTTATTAGTAAATTTAATTTCGCGGTAATAAATAACTAGAAACAGTGATATAAAAATCTTACAATTGTGTCTAAAATTATCTAATATTACTAAAATAGAGAAATTAACTTTTTAAGGATGGGAAGAAAGGATTATGTATCCCATAAATTGACAATTTATAAAAAACTTAAAAAACTTAAAAAAGAGAGTAAAAGAAAAATAAATTTTTTGTGATTTTGCGATGGAAGAAGAAAAACCAAGCTTTCGCTATATTAAATTTTTCGACGATGTTAGAGCTAATGATGTGGGTATTGTTGGAGGAAAAAACGCTTCTTTAGGAGAACTTCTCTCCTTTGGTATCCCAGTACCCTTAGGATTCGCAGTTACAGCAGATGCATATGATTATATTTTAGAGACTAATTATTTCAGGATTAAGAACGAAGAGATAACGCTAAAGAATTATATTAAACGAGATATCGACAAGATCGCGGAGGAGCTTAAAAAAGAAGACATAAAATCTATTCAAAAGGTTGATAAATTCTGTGCTGATATCAGGTACGTAATTGAACAAGCAAAAATACCCGATAGTTTAGCCGACGAGATTTTAGAAGCATACCACATTTTGGTGGATCGGATCGGAAGTGAAAGTACTTTTGCAATTAGAAGCTCTGCCACTGCAGAGGATCTACCTGACGCTTCATTTGCTGGACAGCAAGATACACATTTAAATATCTCAGGGGAAAATCAGATATTAGAATATATACTTAAAGATATGGCGTCAATTTTCACAACTAGAGCTACTATGTACAGAGAGAGAGCTGGTTTCGATCACTTCACAGTTAAACTAAGCGTGGGTGTACAAGAAATCGCTGGAGGATTAAAAGGAGTAAAATCATCTGGCGTTATGTTTACTGAAGATCCAGATTCGGGAAATCCAAATGTAGTTGTGATTCGAGGAACTGTTGGTCTTGGAGAACTTATCGTTCAAGGAGTAGAGAAAGGAGACGAGTTTATTGTATTCAAACACGGTCCTAAGCTACAAATAATTAGTCGCGAATTAGTCAAAAAAGAACAGATGATGATATTTGACTCGGAAAAAGGAGGGACTATTACTCTACCGGTGGAATTAGAAAGACAAAAACAGTTTTGTTTAGCTGAGGAAGAAGTTAGAATTTTAGCAGAATATGCTATTAAAATACGAGAACATTACGAGCGACGTATGGATATCGAATGGGCTTTAGGTAACGACGGAAAAGTATATATAGTACAAGCTCGACCTGAAACTGTTCACTCACAGAAAGGAGATACCGAAGAAATCTATTATTTATTAGAAGATCCTATAAAACTTATAGAAGATGGGTTTTTAATAGAAAATAATGGAACCGCAATTGGTCGCAGAATCGGATATGGTAAAATCAAGCTAATCGTTTCAATTAACGACGCCCATCTATTAGAGGAGGGGGACATTTTAATTACTGAAGAAACTAACCCCGATTGGACTTCTTATATGCAGAACTTAGGGGGCGTTATTACGGAAAAAGGTGGCCCGACTTGTCATGCTGCGATAGTATCCCGAGAGTTAAATATCGCTTCAATAGTCGGAGCAGACAATATAATAGAAAAAATTAAGGAAAAACAGCGAGACGGCCTTGAAAGCGTTACCATCGATTGTAGTGAAGGGGAACCGCGAATATGGTTGAAAGATGTCAGTTACGATTATGATTCGATCGAATTTTCACAACTCCCACATACAAAAACTCAGGTTTTGGTTAACTTAGGAATTCCAAAGGGTGCTCTTTCGTCAGGTAAGTATCCAGATGGTACAGGATTAGCCCGATTAGAGTTTATAATAAACGACGAAATTAAAATTCATCCAAATGCTTTAATCGAGTTTGATTCTTTAGTTATGAGGTATGGAGTTCTACTGGAACACAGAAAAAAAATAGAAAATATAAAGAAAAGCGACTTATACCATAAGGATCCATTTAACAGGGAAATCGTGAAATTAAAAGAGACGATTGATACGATTAGAGAAATAACAACGGGATACGATGACAAGGAAGAATATTACATCGAAAAATTGGCGGAAGGAATTGCAACAATTGCAGCAGGTGTTTGGAAGGTATTACCTAACGGCGAAATAGGAGAATGTGTAGTTCGGCTTTCAGATTTTAAAACTAACGAGTATGCCAATCTAATTGGGGGATGGATATACGAAGGAGAAGAAAATAATCCAATGCTTGGATTTAGGGGGTGTTCACGTTACGTTCATGAAGAATTCCAAGAAGCGTTTATTTTGGAACTGAAAGCTATTAAGAAAGCACGAGAATGGGGACTAATTAACATAATTCCCATGCTTCCGTTTTGTAGAAGTCCTGCAGAAGCTAAAAAAATAATAGAGATTATGGAAAGTGAAGGTTTAGTTAGGGGTCAAGATGGTCTTAAGGTCTATGTTATGGCTGAGATACCTTCAAACATTATTTGTGCTGATATCTTCTGCGAATATTTCGATGGATTCAGTATAGGTAGCAACGATCTTACCCAACTAACATATGGCGTAGGTCGAGACAACGAAAAAATGATTCCATTAATGAATAGTTATGAGTATAATACTAATAGCGAATCTATTCGAAGATCAGTTAGCCATTTAATTGAAACCGCCCACGCGCGAAAAAAAAAGGTCGGAATTTGCGGACAAGCCCCTAGTGACGACCCAGAATTTTTAAGATTTTTAGTTAGAGAAGGAATTGATTCTATATCGCTTAATTTTGATACTTTTGCTCGTGGACGAATTAATACTTGGCGCACTGAAATTATTGAGTCGAAATTAACGGAAGAAAACAAGGTAAATACTTATAAATTTCTAGATCGGTGCGATAACTTAATAGAAACTATTAGAATACCTCGTGGAAAATTACGAAATATGGTAAGAAAGCAATTAAAGGAAATAGATAAGAACTTGTTAGAAATAACACAAAAATTTGATGACATTTTTAAGGAAATTTCTGAAATTTCGTATAATTTTATAAGAGATTTAAATCAAGGAGATATTAAAGCGTTTTCTAAGTTATACAATAAATATAACGAAAAGATCACCATTAGCGAGGGAGAAATTCCAAAATTAACGAGACAAATTCGTGAATTTGGGATATTCTAATTTTTAAATTTAATTTTCTACCTCTTAATATGTTCTATTTTTTTTAAAATCAAAAAAATTAAATTTCAATGAATATTCAAAAAAAGCAAGATACTGAGATTTTTAATTAATTTTTTATTTAAACAAATACTCTGGTGGGATAATATTGCCGAGGGGTAATGAATTTACAGAAGAAATACTTGATACATTTGAAAAAGTCGATTATCTATTAAATGGCATGATCAAAGACCGAGGAGTTCCAAGAAACATCAAACGCGTTGCTCAGAAGGGAATTGATGAATTACAGCGTGACGACGATACACCTGCAGTTCTTGCAAGCAATGTTATGTACATGATCACAGATTTGTCTCAAGATGCAAATATTCCATTTCATTCACGTACGACAATATATCGGATAATTTCATTGTTAGAAAATATAAAAGACTAACATACCTTATTTTTAATTCGTCCTATTTATCATTAGTAAATAGTTTCCACTTGAAATGTCGATTTTATATCGGGAAGGTGGTCTAGCTTGGAATGATACTGAAACTTCTAAGTTTTAGCGTTAATCTCGGTTCGGAACTGAGAGGTCGGGGGTTCAACTCCCCCCTTTCCCATTTTTTTGTGGTAATCTTGAAGGAAAGTCGTTAATTTAAACTTTTTCAATCTAAAAAGCTTTAATATTTATATTTTTACACCCTAATTATATTAAGAAATTTTCAATTTTTTGTTTGCAATAACATTGTCTAACTATGGAAGCAAAAATAATAAAAGGAATATTATATACTGAATTGGACGATGAGGTGGGGCCGAATCCATTTGTATGGATAGGAGATATACCTCAATCCAGTAGACTTCATATTAGTGTTAAAACAATTACAGTTCTATCAGGAGAAAGTGGTCTTATCCCAGAATCGTTAGTAATTCTTCCATTTACTTCCTTAAATCTAAAGGGTTTAATAAAATATATAAAATGGGATGATGAATCGAGGCGGGGAGGAATTGGGCAAGGGGCAATTACTTTATTGTTTAATGAATCGGACGATGTTATTTTTTATAAATATTTAAATTATTTTGATACTCCGTTTGAAGAAGTAGCTGAGAAAATTGCAAATTTGCAAAAATCAAAAGCTCCAAGAGAAAGTTATATAGATATCTTGAACGATCTTTCACTTACTCTTGATCAATTTTTAAACGAATTTAAAAATAACGAAATTGCCGAGGAAGATGCTAAAGCTTTTCCTGATCAAAAAATAAAAGAAGCTAATTTAATTAACTACAAATTTAAAATAGTTATTTGTGGTGATCCTTCTGTTGGTAAATCCTCTTTAATACTAAGATTTACCAATAACGCGTTTCGAAGGCATTATATTCCAACTCTTGGAGTTCACGTTTCGGATAAGATATTTCAAGTTAAAGATTCTTATATACAATTAGTTCTATGGGATATTGCAGGACAGCAGAAATTTCAAACTATGAGACAACAATTCTATTTAGGATCTGACGGTTTGTTCCTTATATTTGATTTGTCAAAGCCAAACTCGTTAGAAAGCGTTTCAAATTGGTATTACGATATCCAAAATCAATTAAAAGATAGACCGGCTTTAACTGGTTTTGTTATTGGAAATAAGAAAGATTTAACCCATGATTCCGATAGTATCTCAGAAAAAGGCTCTGATATTGCAAGGTACCTTAACCTCGGATACATAGAAACATCCGCCTTAACCGGTGAAAACGTTGAGCAAGCGTTCTATACTATAGCAGAAATTCTTTACAATGCATTAAAGTAGGATACACGATATTAAGATCGTGAAAGATAGATTTCACGCTCATTTGTATATACACCCGTAATAGTAGAATTACATCTACATATTATGATATTCGCCCTTACGACATTATTCGAACACTTTAGAGAAAAAAAATGTTATAAACCTACGATTGCTTTAAATTCAGGTGGCTCGCTTCCATCGTCCACTGTCAAAATTTTAAAATCTACACCATATTTATCTCGAATATTAGGAGCGTTCTGAGTTGCAATAAATTTCTTTCTAATACTCGCGTGCTCGCCCATCCATATCCAAATTGTTTTATCCATAGGGTCCACAATTATGAAGATTGATAATGAATCAAATATAGTGTCAATTGCATCTTCAATTTCTTTAATTTCTCTAAAATCTTCGTTTTCTTCATCTATTTCTAATAATAGAAATTGTTCTTCTAAAACACTCATCTTAATTCCCGTTAAGTAATTTAACAATAGCGTGCAAATAACAATTATGCAATTCTGTATTATAAGCTTTATTATGTAACTGAATGTTTTGAGAAAATATTCAATCTTATATGACGATAAAAATTTCTAGTTTGTTCATGTAATACGCTAATAGCCAAATGAACGCGGTATGAACGATGGCTAATGGAAAGAGAATTATGCTAGGGGTATCGAAGGGGAATATCATATAAATCGAGTATGCAATCAACATATGAATTAAATAAAAGATAAACGCATTTTTCCCTACGGCGCTAAAAATTCTCTCTTTATTTACGAAATTATAATTCTTCCCCCAATCTTCAAATATATAATATAAAAAATAGTAAAGTATCGATGCTACTCCCACAGAAATTAAAATGTAGGGTATTGAAATATAAGGTCTGCTTATTCCCCAAAAGAAAGCAGATCCAATCCCAAGTAGCAGGCAAATAAACCCTCCAAATAAGAAATAACGTCTTATGTATTCCTTCCCCTTCTCTAAACCTTCAGCTAAAAAGGAAGATAAAATCATCATTGAGCCCCACGAAAACACACCTAAGATTCCTCCTTCTACCGATTCGTAAATTATAATGCTTATCGGCGTGAAAAGAAGATATTGATGTAAAATCATAAAAATTATAGCAAATATTAACTTTATATATGGTTTTAAATTAAGTAGTGGTAGTAGCATTAAACCGGAAGTCCCTAAAACTTGAAGGGTGCCCCATCGAAAATAAAACTCATTAACATCTATATATATAGTTAAAATTAAGCCTATACCTATAAAAATTAAAAATCTACGGATATATCTTAACGAAGCTCTTTTCTTCCCAACCTTTTCGACGCGTCGCTTATAAGAAATATTCAAGTTAAGCGCAAGCATAAATACAAAAAAAGATGCTACTAAATCAACATAGGTTAGACCATAGTCTCCAGCGTGTTTAGTCCACGCTGGTACATCGTCATAGGGGTGAAAACTGTTAAGAAAAACCATCAAGAGGACAGTTAGCCCTTTAAAAACATCTATGCTTAAAATCCTTCTTGGTTGTGTGGGAAGACTTTCTTCTTCTTGGGC
The DNA here is from genome assembly GCA_016839745.1 of Promethearchaeota archaeon. Classification (GTDB taxonomy): domain Archaea; phylum Asgardarchaeota; class Lokiarchaeia; order Sigyniarchaeales; family SOKP01; genus SOKP01. Next base: position 16,927 of record JAEOTS010000001.1, on the reverse strand, counting down.
CAAATTTCTAAGTAAAATTTATTGTATTTAAAGATTTAAAGATAAAAATTAGTTAAAAGGTTTATTAACAACAAGAATATGAAAGAAAATAAAATAGAATTTTGTTTAAATCTTCCACTGACCCTCTTCGTATATAACTTTCCCATCTGCAATAATTTTTGAACCTGGAAGCGTCATATCCTTAAGAATATCCCAATGAATGGCACTTACATTTTTTGATCCGGTTTCTGGGAATCCAAATCCAAGTGCACAATGCATTGTACCTCCGATTTTCTCGTCAAAGAGCATATTCTTAGTAAATTCAGTTATACCATAGTTTGTTCCGATAGCAAATTCACCAATAATATTCGCGTTTTTTATTGCTATTATCTCTTGTAGTAAATCTTCAGCCTTGTCTGCTGTAGCTTTTGTTACTTTACCATCTTTAAATTCTAGATAGATATTTTCGATTTCTTTTCCTTGATAAATTCCGGGATAGGTAAATCTTATGCGTCCATTTACAGAATTCTCCAAAGGACATGTAGCAACTTCACCATCAGGTAAGTTATGATGACCACAAGAGTTTATCCATATTCTCCCCTTCACTAAAAGCGTTAAATTAGTATCTTCACCTAAAACTTGAATTTTATCAACTTCGTTCAAAAATTCAACCATTTTATCTTGTTTTTTCTCTATTTCCTTCCATTCCTTGACGGGATCTTCCTTATCTAAAAGTAATGCATTTTGAACGAACTCTGAATAAGAAAATAAATCCATGTTTGCTTCTTGCGCAAAAGAATGGCAAGGGTAAGGAACAACCACCCAATTCAATTCTCCGTCAGCAGCTCGTTTCATATATATCATTGCTAACTCTTTGTTAGCGGGTGAGCCCTTAACTTTGGCGATTAATTTTGGATCGACTAAAGAGAGCTTTTTACGATTATAATCTCCAAAAATATTGATGAGGCAATCAAATTCTTTAACAATAGTTTTTATAACATCGTCAACATATAAAAGTTGTTCTTCAGAACCATGTTTATAAAGTAATTCGTCTGTTCCTTCGATTTCGGGAATTAATAAGGGATGACCACCAGCCTTTAGAACCTCAGCGTAAATAGCTTGAAAAAGTTCTTGTGCTATTGCTGGTCCTCTTATGAGCACGCGTTGCCCTTTTTTAACTTCTATAGCATAGTTTACTGCTAATTTGGCTAATTTTACGTAAAATTCATTAATCATGAGTAAAATATTACTTGTTGATTTAAAAATCATTCATTAATTCTATCTGAAGATTGGTAATTCTTAGGAGTTCTAAATATCAAATTATAAATGCTGCTTTTCCCTATATTTCTTTATTATCTTAATCGCATGATGTCGATTCTAAATTAAAAAGGGAATATAATGCCAATAATAGGAATTAATTATGAAAAATGTAATAGCTGTCGAATGTGTATAAAAGAATGTCCCAGACGTTTTTTCATAGATGAATCAAACAATAGAGTTTTTTTTGAAGATGTTGACAATACGTGTAATTTGTGTGGGCATTGTATTGCTATTTGCCCCGAAGATGCCATATTATATGAAGGCTTCGGGGATGACACTTTTACTTTTGAAGGTATTGACAAATTAGAAACTGTCGTACCCTATGAAAGTTTCTACAAGTTTATAAGAGCCACTCGTTCAATTCGACATTATAAAAGAAGAGAAGTTCCGAAAGAGACATTAAAGAAAGTATTAGACATAATGCAATATGCACCTACCGCGAATAATCTACAATATGAGAAATATGTAGTTATTTCGGATCGAGAAAAATTGAAGAATATTTCAGATGCAGTAATTGAAACTTTAACACGAAATCCTGGAATGAAAGCACAATATGAAGAAAATTTTAATATCAGAAAAAAGTATTTTGAAGTTCCCGTCTTTCATGACGCTCCTCACGTAATATTTGTATATTCATTATTGGACATGCCTGTTACGGATCATAACATAGGCATAATAATAACCTACGGGAGATTAGCAGCCCAATCACTAGGTTTGGGTACATGCTGGATCGGGTGGGTCCAGATCGCAGCACTAGAAAGTAAAAAAGTAATGAAATTGGCAGGTATAAGAGGGAAACATATGGGCGCTTTTACAATTGGCTATCCTAATATTACTTATAAGCGTTGCCCTCCTCGCTCACGAAAACCGGTTAAGGGGTTAAAATTAGAGTAAATTTCTTAAATATAAAACTTTTCAGAAGAGTTAATCAATGCGTTTATCGCTGATTCAGAGACATTAAAATCATTGAACAAATATATCTGGTAGATATAATCCTGTCCATAGAAACCATCAGCGTAATAAAACTGGGCGTAAAAGATGAGGTGGTAATTATTAATAAAACGAATATCCGTTTTAATATAGCTAAAATACTCGTCATTCAATATAAGAAAAGTTATATTCTGATTTAAAATGTAATTTGCATCTTCTGGATTGTTATATAGATGCAAATCCTGTAAACTATCTGGATATATATCTATTGTGCGTATATCGGAATAGAAAGGGATCGTTCCTGCATCCCACACTGCAAGAGAAGCGTTGCTAAAAGTGTTCTCGTTAATCCAATTTCCTAATGTAATATTGCACTCTCTTATTCCAGCACCGTATATTTGAACAAACGGGTAAAAAGTTACTAAAAGTGAAATATTTGATACACATATTGTTAAAATTGTTAGTTTCTTTACATTTTTCCTAATTTTTGGGGGCTTTACTTTGTTATTATTTAAAATCATAAGAAAGTTAAGAGATTTTGGGAGTAAAAGATAAATTAAAGGTAGTATAGGCACTGTAAATCTAAATCCGGGCATCCAACTCGTTAAAAGGAGTAATAAAACACACAAAGTTAGAATAACTAAAACAAGATATAGTTTTTTCTCATTTCTAAATTGAACTTTTAAGTTTTTAATATAATGAGTGCCAATAAGAACCAAAATTGGAAAAAGAAAGATTAACAAGGGAAGATAAAAAAGAAATCGTTCTAAGAAAGAAAGGATAGAGAATCCACCCTGTTTAGCAATAAATGTATGTGGTAATATATTATTATAGTAAAGGACTCTCCATAGGAAATACGGAAAATAGACTATTGAGAAAATCCCTACAAAGTAAAGGAATTGGAATAATTTGGTGACTAAAGAAGCATTGTTTTTCCGGAGAAGTAAAAATATGAAAAAAACACAGGTTATTCCGAATACAATTGCACCCTCATGACGAGTTAGGCTTAAGAGTACGAAAAAAAGAGGAGACATCTTAATAATTTTATTTCTCCTAATAATTATATCGAGAACAAAAGAATATACGGAGAGTAATAGTAAAAAAGAAAATAGCGATGTTTCTAACCCTCCTATTGACCACAATGCAATATTGGGAGTTAGAACATAGAATAAAATAACCATATTACTAAAATTCTTAGAATTATTGATTTTGAACGCCAATTTATAAAGAATAATTACGCTCAGGTGGCTAAAAATTACGCCAGATATTTTGGAGAATAGAATTATTTCAATATCTAATGGAAAACTCATTATTATCCATAATACCCATAAAAAATTTGAATATCCTTCAACGGGAGTCTCGTTTACGTTAAAAACAAGTTGTTGATTGAAATAAAGGTTTTTAGCATACCTAAAGGATATAAACGCATCGTCAATAATAAAATTCCAAAACATTAACTGAAACGATAATAGAATAAGATGCGCAATTATCTGAAAATAAGTAGATGTACTTAATTTCATATTAATTTCCTTTAATTACATCTCAATAATTAAACTTTTTGTGTAGAACATTTTCATCTCGACCTAAACAAAATTCTATAAATTATAATTGTAATCGAAGTGTAGTTAAGTACTTTTATAATTGAAATGACGAATAGGCTAACAAATTCCCCAATTATGACAAAAAATAACATTTTAAATTAAGAATATTATCACGAAAGCGAGGTGCGTTGTTCGATACTGATTGAAAATTTGCTTATACCTCTTTAAAGCTGACCCTTTTTTGCACTTAAAAATAATAATTATCAAACAGAAATTAAATTTAAAGAAATATATAATTCCAACTATTGAAAGTATTATGATAATGGGCTAGTGTTGGGAAATAAGCACCTTTAAATAATAGAAAACCCATGTTAATTACAACAAATTTTTAAAATTGTAGTTAACAAAATTAAAACTGAGGAAAAAAAAAAATGACTCTTCCAGTTGATCCATTTGCACTATTAGGCGGACTTTATCTGATGATAATCGTTTTTGTAATAATATGGTTTGTCGTCGCGTTATTAATTGCAATTTGGGTCTATAAGGACGCTAAGAAAAGAGACATGAATGCTGCAGTCTGGTTATTAATTGTTTTGGTTACGGGATGTATAGGCTGTATCATCTATTTAGTCGTTAGAGATTAATTTCGAATATTATTTATCAATAATTTACTTTTTTTTTTTTTATTTGTTTGGAATCAATTAAAACTATTTTCGTAAAAATATTTGAGGGAAAATTACTAACTATGGTAAATTTTTTTAAAAAGATAAAGTTGAAATTTTCTCGTTTCCGCTTACTTTTATCAGATTTTAAACCGATCATGTTGTCACATCATCCAAATTGCGACAAGTTCTCAGACCATGTGTATCACGTAGGAAAACGTCACCTTTGTATTGGGTGCTTTACTTTCTACCCCATGGTAATAATCACTATAATTCTTACTTTATTGTTTGTAGAACGAAATGTTTTCAATTTGATAGGTATGTATCTCATTTCTATTATCTTCTTTTTACCTATAATTCTTAATGTCGTAGGTTTAACTAAGTACCGATTCCTAAAAATATTCTCAAAAGCCTCTAACGGAATAGGTGTGGGTTTACATCTCGTTTCCGTATTTCTATTACCGTTCCCATTATTTATAAAAATACTTACATTGTTAGAAATTAATTTTTTAGTAGGAGCAATAGCCTACATAAGATCAAACCGTATTAAAAAGGATTGTATTAGTTGTGAATATCAAGGAAATTGGGATGATTGTCCTGGAATGAAACCTATTAGAGATAAATTATATGAACACGGTTTCCGAACTAAGAAAACCTAAATTAAGGTTAAATTGGTTCCTAACAGAGAACTAACAACATCTATAATTCAAATTATTAGTTCTTAACTAGGAAATATGGCGTAAATAATAAAGAATTATATTGGTAAATATATGTTATATCAATAGGAATCAAATAAATTCGTCAAAAAATTTAGAGTGAAATGTAAAATGTCAGAAAGTACGATCGTTCTGAAAGGTAAAGTTAGAGAATTTACTAAGTCCTATTCCGGGAATTTATCTTTTACGCTAGAAGACTCTTCAAATAATCTCCATTATTGTTTCTCGACAAAAAAAGGTTCGCTAGCAAGCTCTTCAGATGATGTTATCATATTTGGAACTTACACGACAGGAAATAAAGTTAGAATAAATTATATAATAAACCAAACAAGGAATACTGAAGAAAATCTTTTAGAAACATCTCAAGATTGGACTTACTATCTATCACTAATAGCTTCTATTGGTACGACTATTGGATTTATTGTTGCAATACTCTTTTCTCTCGGGCTCTTCCCAGTAGATTATGGGTATATGGGTATGTTTGGCTCAATTTTCAACATGATATTCTCCATCGTTGCAATAATAGCACTTCTACCAGCGATGATAATATTCTGGGTTCTTACGAATTCTTTTGCAAAAAAACGTAAAAGCGGAGCAGAAATCGAAGCGAAGATTTCTAAGTTTAAACAAGGTATTACAAGTCCAATTACTACCGATACGCCTGCTAAGCCTTTAGAAGGCCAGATAGAAGCTGAAGACTATGGTACAAAACCACAATTTTGTGCTCATTGCGGTACAAAAGTTCCGATTGAAGCTAAATTTTGCCCGAGTTGTGGATCAGTCCAGTAAAGTTACACATTTAAGCTTAATCATAATATTATTATTCAATTTATTATACTAACTTTTTTATAGATCTTCTCCTCATATTATCATATAAATTTAAAAAGAAAATAATAAAAGAGAAATTAGTGAATAAAATGGGAAAAATATTTGGTATTCTTGCTCTACTTTGTGGTATATTAGGTTTCTTTGCATGGATGCTGTTAGGAACTCTTCCCTACGGTGCTTTCTATTTGCCAGGAGCGGCAATTGTTTTTGGAGTAATCGGTATAATTGCAGATGATCCTAAAGGTATGGCGATAGCAGGATTAATTCTAGGTATTATTGGTATAGTATTTATTATTTTTATACTACCGATGCTAGCATTTCTTTTCATCCTTATAGGACTTGGAGCTCTTCTTGAAGGACTAACATAGATGGAAATTACGCTGCAAATTCGAGATTTAAACTTTTTTTTTTATTTTAACAAGAATTCCCAATCTATTTGACTCTCCATCAAATCCAAGACTGCTTGAATTTCGTCTTCTTGTATCCCTGGTTTTAACCGCTCTAAGTTTCTCATAGTAGTATATGTGTCTGATGGGCTCAAAATAATGGGAATCTTCTTTTCGTTGGCTACATTTACAACTTTTGCATCAGGTTGAATGAATCCCGTTAAAATCAGCACTGACACATCCTCGTTCAGAGCTGCTAAGGCAAGATCTGCTCTATCTCCTCCTGTAATTACAGCAGCTTTTTTAACTTGTCTTAAGTATTTCAACGCGGCTTGAGCGTTCATAGCCCCGATGATGATCGTCTCAACTGTATTGCTCAATCCTGCTGTAGCTGCTTCATTAATCAATTCTCCACCGATAGCTTCTAACACTTCCATTACCCGAGGAGAAAATAATTCGATGCTTCTTTCAATTATCCCCAATACTGGAATGTTATACTTATCGATGTGACCTTTTTGAAGCTCTTTTATTCTTGGTATGTATTCGAAATCAATTTTATTAAAAATGATTGCAGACAGATTAACTTCGCGGAAATCAAAATAGTTTTTAGTGAAAAAAATATTATCAATGCATTTATCTGAAGATTCGGGGCTTACATATATCATATCCTTGATTCCTAACGACTTTGCTATGCTCACATCGTCAATACCAACTCTCACGAATTTTCTGACCGAAGGCGCTCCTTCAATTATTACATAATCTACAGCTTTAGAAATTTCTTCATAAGTTGACATAATCTTATCTAAATACTCCACTTTCTTATCAGCATCTATTAAGTCAATATAGTACGCATCAGGGATAGAGATTGGACAAACTTTATCGTAAGGCTCCTTACCCTTATATACAGTTCTTAATATAAAATCTATGTCTTTATCAGCCTTTAAACTAAACGCCCCTTTTGGGCATCCGATTGGTTTAAAGTAAGCAAATTTCTTACCTTCTTTTTGTAATTTTTGAATAAAGCCAATAGAAAGAAAACTTTTTCCAGCTCGTTCCTTCAACGAACACAAATAAAACGCTTTTACCATTTTTCTCACTTTTTTAACTCTTATTTTACTTTTTTTTATATTAATTTTAACTTAAATTATTACTATTATCGTGATATTGTTATCTTTATATCTACTGCACTGTATCCCTTTACAAACGATAGAAGAGGATTTATATCTAATTCGACAATCTCGGGAAAATCGTTTACTAGTTGAGAAAGTCTTAACAGAACGTCTATAATTGCGTCAATATCTGACGAAGGTTCGCCTCTAACGCCTTGTAAAAGGCTAAATATCTTGGTATTTTCGATTAATTTCTTTGCACTATCTTTTGAAAATTTATACGATAACGCAAAAGATACGTCTTTCATGAAATTTGCATAAATACCACCTGTTCCAAACATAATTAACGGACCAAACTGCGGATCTTTAGACATACCAATAATTATTTCGTTTACTTTTGTTTGTTTCTTAAAATCAATCATTTCTTGAACTTCTACGCCAAAAATACGAGCGTTTTGAGGACCAAATCTTTTAACATTGCCAAGAATTTGCACATACGCCTCAAACGCGTCCTGTTCTGATTCTATGTTTAAAAAAATACCCCCTACATCTGTTTTATGGATTATTTGAGGACTGACAATCTTTAAAACGGATTTACCTATTTCATTTTGTAATTTACTTGCTTCGGTCGGTGTTCTGGCTAATCGAGATTTAGGAGATATTATACCATAATTTTCGAAAATTTCACTCGTTTCATGACTTAGCAATACTGTTCTCCCTTCTTTTCTAGCGTTTTCGAAAATTTCTCTAACTCTTTCTTTTTTAACTTTAAATTTTGGAATTTCTATCTTATCGTACGACTCTCTATTGAGGAAATCATTATATTTAACCATTGCTTTAAGAGTTTCTGCAGCTCTTTCGGGAAATCGATAACAAGGAATGTGATTCTGTTTTAAATAATTCGTAGCTTCAACCATTGAAACTCCACCTACGAGTGCTGTAACGATTGGTTTATCTAATAACGATTTAGATGATAATCTATGAATTAGTTTAGCTACATCAGTTGGCTGCGTTTGAGCTTGTGGACTCATAATAATAAGAGCTCCGTAAGTTGTAATATCGTCCTCGTCTATATCATCATGACTTCCTTCATTATTTAAACCAAATATCGTCTTTATGGTGAATTCATATCTAACAGGAGAAGCGTCACCTATGATATCAATTGGATTAAAAATTGCCGCTTCGGCTGGTAAGTTTTCGCGCAGCTTATGCAATATTGATTCAGAAAATTGAGCAAATTTTAACCCTTCTCGCTCAAATGCATCTGTAGCAACGATACCAGGACCACCAGCATTGGTAACTATTGCAAAAGAATTCATCTTAGGAATCGGTTGGAATAAGAAAATTTCTCCATAATCGAATAGGTCTGCTATCGTATTTGCTCTTAAAACTCCACATTTATCGAAAGCTAACTCGTACGCAATATCCAAACCAGCTAAAGCCCCCGTATGACTAGAAGCCGCTCTAGCTCCAGCAGCACTGACACCCGATTTTAAGATAATTATTGGTTTCTTTCGTGCAACTTTTGAGACTACTTCTAAAAACTTATTTCCATTTTCAATGCTCTCTAAATAGCATAAAATGACTTTCGTGTTTGGATCTTCAGCTAAATATTCAATAAAATCAACTTCGTCCAGATCGGCTTTATTACCTAAACTAATATTACACGAGAAACCAAACGCTTGGTCCATAGAATAATCCATCATTCCGGTTAACATAGCACCTGATTGAGATATCATCGCAATTTCTCCTTTTTTAGGTGTGTTAGCAGCAAAAGAACCATTATAATTAATACCGATGAATCCAAGGCAGTTTGGACCTATAATTCTCATTCCATGCTTCTTAGCAATCTTAATTAGTTCTTGTTCTCGCTTAATGCCTTCCCCACCGATTTCTTTAAACCCGGCAGTAATGACGACCAATCCTTTTATACCTTTTTTTCCACACTCATCTGCAATTTGATTTACAAATTTCCCTGGAATGACAACTATCGCTATTTCAATATTTTCTTGAACATCAAAAACACTCTTGTAAGCTTTATTTCCTAGTATCTCATTCGCTTTAGGATTTATAGGGTATAATTTACCAGAATATTTCGAGTCAATAATGTTTTTTAACACATTATATCCCACTTTACCTGGGGTTCCACTCGCTCCAATGACTGCAATGCTTTTCGGGTTAAAAAAGAAAGATATATCGTTATTTTTGACCATTATTAAACGAACGCTAGTTGATTTTAAGATTAATCCTTACAGAGTTTTATTACTATTAATTTAAAAGTATTTATATTTTTTGAATAGGAGATGAGTTTTGACCTACACATGTCTTAGTTTACCAGTACAATTGTTTTTTAATTATAACTCACTATACGAAATATTATGACAAAAGTAAAAATTATAACTACTAAAGGAGACATCAATCTTAATTTATTTGACAACGAAGCGCCATTAACAGTTTCGAGCTTTTTGTTTTTAGCAAAAAAAGGTTTTTACGACGGGATTGTTTTCCATCGAGTTATAGCAGACTTTATGATTCAAGGAGGCGACCCTCTTGGTAATGGTACGGGAGGCCCTAAAGCTGTTGGAGTACACTCATTTCCATTTCAGGGCCGGGAGATATCGTATCCTTATGCAGACGAGTTTAAGTCAGGAAAAGTCTTCAACAAACCAGGTATTTTAGCAATGGCAAACGCTGGACCAAGCACGAATGGTTCACAGTTTTTCATAACTCACGTACCTACTCCGCACCTGAATAACAAACACACAATCTTTGGAGAAGTTATAGGTCCCGCAGATCAAGTTGTAGTGGATGCTATAAGAAAAGGAGATAAAATAAAAAAAATTGAAATTATTTAATCTCTCGAACTTACTTCTTTTTTATCAATTTTTAATAATATATTTTTCTTTTTTTAAGCTAGAAAAGTTAAAGATATGAGTTAAAAGTCTTCTTCATCCCATTCTCCATCATTATAGTCGTCAAAGTCATCATCATCATCGTAATCTTCGAATTCATCGTCCCAATCATCATCATCGTCATAATCATATCCTAAATCTAGATCTTCTCTATCTCTAAATTTATTAAATAAATTTTTGTCCTCCATAATAACCAACCCCTGATTTGATTATTTATGTAATTTAATTTAACTTTTTTTTTTTAAATCCATTATATATTATTTGAAATATTAATCACTAATGTTTTTTAAAGATTACGATCAGTTAATCGTCTTCTTCGTCCCAATCACCATCATTATAGTCTTCACCATCTTCGTCGTCGTCGTAATCTTCGTCATCTTCTTCCCACTCATCATCATCGTCAAATTCTTCTCTACCTTCATATTCATTACATAAATTTTCATCCTCCATAAAGATAAACCCCCACTTTGATCGACTATGTAATTTTATTTAACCTATTTTTTTTTAAAATCCATTATATATTAATTGAAATACAAATATCGAATGTTTTTTAAAGATTACGATCAAAAGATTTATTAGCCAATGGCTTTATTAATAATTCAAATTAGATCATTATTTTGCTTTTAAAATGAGTAAAGAATTAAAAGATTTAATAGATTCAGTTGATTCTGCGAACCAAGCGCACTCCGATTTAGAAACCATGATTAGGTATTTGAAGGAGGAAGTACAGCGTCTTAATTTTACCGTGAGCGAACAAAAACAAATTATCCAAAACCAAAAATCAAAAATTTCTGAAAATAACATCCCCAAAGACATTACAGTATTAAAAGATTTAGTATCGGAACAGCGTCAAGATATAATTAAGAAGGATAAGGATATTGAGATTCTCCAACAAGCTATCGCCGATATATCTACAGAATTGGAAAATGTACAAAAATTCGAGGGAGAAAACGAAGAATTAATTTATGCCAACAAAGAAATCGTGCAATTAACTGAAGAAAACGAATTGTATAAAAAACAAGTTGAAGATTTAACTAACGCAATAATAGAGTTGCAGAGCAAAAAAGACGAAACAACGATCAAAGTTGGAGAAGATAATCCTGAACTAATAGATGCAAAAAAATTAATTATTAAACTAACGGAAGAAAACGGTATCAATCGCGTCCAAATCGAATCTTCGAGGCATGAAATCGAAGAATTAAAAAGAATAGAACAGGAGAACGAAGCTCTAAAAACTCAATATTTACACGAAATAAATGAAGTAAATAAAATTCTAGATCAGTTAACTTTTGACAACGATCAATATCAGGAAAAAGTCAATTACCTCCAGAAAAAATTAGAAGAAACCGTAAAACTTCAAGAAGAACAAATTATGGAAGTTGAAAAAGGTACGGACTACGAAGAAATAAATCAAAAACTATTCGACTTAGAAGTAGAAAATAATGATTTGAAAAATATAATAAATACTAATATAACAATCATTAAAAATCTAAAACAGCGGGACCAAAACATCGAAAATGAACTAGAAGAAAAAGCTAAAATTGAAGATCAAAAATTGGATGAACTTCGACAGAAAGCTTTAGAAAAAGACGAAGAATTAAATATCCTAAATCTTAAGTTGCAGAAGATCGAAACTGCTAATAGACAACTGAGCGATTTAATTGTGGAATTAAAAGTCCTAGAAGACACGATAGAGGATCGCGTTGAACTTGATACTATCCCTAAGCAAACTGTTTTTGAGCACTATCCCCCCACATTATTTTTTAGGATGTATAAGATGCTCACTAATGATTATAAAACTTTAATCGTAGATCAACTTATAGAAGATTTAAAGAGTGATAATCGAGATTCTAAAACCTACGCCATAAAGATACTAAGCGCAATTAATGGACCTAAAATTTTCGATGAATTGAAAGAACTCGTTAAAGATGAAGATTGGATCGTAAAACTCTATCTAATAAAAGCTCTACGTAATTTTGAGTATAGCGAAATAGCTGAATTATTAAAAATTCTTCAAGTGGATAGAGATCCTGATGTTCGAGAAGCTGCTGTAGAAATGCTCTCGAAGTTAGATATCCAATAATTTTTTTTATTACTCAGTTAATATCTTTTTTTGGTAAAAAAATATATACCCATTCAAATAAAATATTAATTAAGAATAAGGTATAAGCTATTAGTTACATGTTTTCTATCTAATCTAAATCTTTTTTCAACGATTGAATAGCATGACAAGAGGATTTACTATTAACAGATGGAATTGGTCTCAAGAAGATAATAAATGGGTTTTTATTGAGAGCAAAGACAACGGAGAGTTAGTTTATCATTATCAAATAAAAGCTCCTAAGCAATTCACCGAATCGATAGTAAAAATCAAGGTTTTAAACGATAAATTGATCGCTTGCAAGGATCCAGAAGAAAACTCTAAAATTTTTAAGGAAATGATGAAAATATCCAAAAGAATGCAGTTTATGGGTAAAACTTGCTAAATTTATGCAATTGTTCCAACTCCTTCTAAGGTAATATATTATTAATAATTAGGTAAATTTCTTATCAATGATAAACAATTATTTGTTGTCATTTACAGAAATAAATCTCAAGATTTTATACCCTTAATAAAATAACATATATAAAAGAATAGTAATTAAAGGGGAATAATTATTAAAATAGCAATATCTGGTAAGGGCGGGGTTGGTAAGACCTTAGTTGCTGGGACTTTAGCCAGGCTATTTGCCAAGGATGGTTTTAAAGTGTTAGCAATCGATAACGACTCGGCGATGAACTTAAGTTATACGCTGGGAATTGAAGAAGAAGTTAAATCAAAAATCGTTCCGATATCAGAAATGAAAAATATGATAGAAGAGCGCACAGTGGTTAAGGGAGCAGGTCCTGGAGTTTATAACATTAATCCCGATGTTTCTGACATTCCCGATAGGTTTAAAGTCACAGGTCCAGACGGTTTACAGCTTTTAGTACTTGGAGGTATTGAAGAACCTGCTACTGGCTGTTTATGTCCGGAAAATGCGTTAATAAGAACGCTACTATACAATTTACTTGTAAAACGAGATGAAGTTGTGGTGGTAGATTTTGAAGCAGGTTTAGAACACTTAGGACGCGGAACTGCCAAAGGAATCGATGTTATGCTAGTTGTAACTGAACCCTCACAAAAATCCTTGGATCTCTGTCAAAAAATAATAGAATTATCGAAAAAATTAGGTGTAATCAATGTTTACCTTATTGCTAATAAAGTAATCGATGATTCGCAAATAGATATTATTAACGATCGAATTAAAAATTGGAATGTCCCATTGTATCATTCTATTCCTTTCGATCTCGAAATTGGGAAAGCTGATTTGGACGGTGCTTCTCCTTTAGATTTTAATTCTAATTCAAAAGCTATTAACTCTATTAAAGGACTTTTTAGTAAGTTAAAGAAGTTAAAATTAGAATTATTTGATTTATAGCGCGGTTGGTGTATTCTTTTCCTCCTTATTTTTCTCGTTTCATAACTAAGAGATGATATATATAGACTATATATATTAGCAATAAATATTCTAATTTTATCTTGTAGATTGGAGCAATCCAAAAATATGAAAATTACTAAAAGGAGGGATGAGATCAAGATGGTGAAGAAAAAAGAAAATTTACTGGTCTTAGGGATGTTATGCTTGATTTCGGCGTTTATCTTTGAAATGTTCGGAAATGCGAACTTAGTTCTTGATGTCGTTATGTTGCTTTTCATAACTATTGCGATTTTCTCTAATGCGTGGTATTTAGTACTATCAAGTACTGACCAAAAGAAGAAATAGTCTATTTTTTTTTAGATATATCACTTATAACATATCAGACAAATCAAGGCTTTGATCGTCTGCGATTTCTTTCCACTGTTCGATCGCTTCTAATGCGTCTTTTTCTTCCATTTGCTCAATAGCATAGCCAGCGTGAACAATAACATATTTCCCAACTTCAGGATTTAAAACTAAAGCAATGATGACTTCTTGTTGTATTCCATCAAAATCAACTAGTGCGGAATTTCCATCGATTTTGACAATTTTACCAGGAATCGCGAGACACATTGATTATTAAGCAAAGCAATTTTAACTATACTTTTTAATATTCTAATCTAAAAAAAATTAATGATTATAATGGGTTAAATATCTATCATTAATCTCTTTTTATTTTACGCGAATCCTTTATATAACTTAACATAATATTTTATCTTAACATAGTATCATAATTTTTAGTGTAAAAGTATGATTTTAGATAGATTGAAAAAATATCCCAGTGATTTATTACTACTGATAGCAGCGGCAATTGGTATCATAATTCTTCTAACCATCAATATCTTGATTTTTGAAACAATGGCAAAATCTGTTTATCTGTATGGCATCTTAGATTTCGAATTTGCGTGGACTAAAGAGCAAATTTTAACGATATTCTTCACATGGGGCCCCGATGGAATGACATTGCAAGCAGCGGGAGTATATTGGGATTTTCTTTACATCTTTGGTTACGTTATACCTCTTTTTGCTTTGATATTATACCTTTCGAGAAGACTAGAAGACAGAATGACAACCATCGGACTCTATATGAGCCTAACACCAATCGTGGCTGGAATTTTTGATTTAATTGAAAATATTAATTTACTAATTATGCTAAACGAGACACCAAATTTTGCATCGTTCGTACCGTTAATTGCTTCGGTATCGGCAACAATTAAATTCGGGTTCTTGTTAGTCGGGGCAATCTTCTTCTTGATAGCGCTAGTATTACTTATCATTAAAAAGATTAAAAAACAAGACTAAGAAAATTTTTCTTTTATTCTTTAATAAAAGGCAAAGTTAGATGGGTTTTATTAAAAATAGCACCTTCTAAATCGTATTGCTGTAAAAGTTCAGTAAATCGTCTAGCCAGTTAAAAATCTCTTCCTTCGATAAATTATCAAGGTTAAATTTTAACCTTTCGATTTCTTTAAGAAGATTTATCATTTCTAAAGGAATGGACCTTTGACATAGCTCGAAAAGCATTTCGTTCGTTTTTGAGATTAATACCTTTACCTTGGATACCAAAGGGTCAATATTGGGAATATCTTCGAGCCGAACGAGAATGTTAATAAGACTAAACAGATATTCTGTCTTATTTCCTTTAAATGAGTTATCAAATTGGTAATAATATCGATCAAAATATTCCCTTGCGATTATTTCGTCGTATTTATTTGCGATTTTAATTACCGATTTAATGTTTTTAAAGAGTAGCGAAGGAGTCCATGTAAAAGTTTGATAGTTAGACGCTAATTTTCCACTATGAAGCACCGGAATAAACTTATGGTTCTCTTTAAAATGACCAAAAGGAATAATAATGAAGTCTAACGAGTCTGAAGAAGTATAATCGTTCACATTAATATAGAGATTCTTTATTGTATGGATAAGCTCGGTTCGGTGATCGAGAATTTCGAATTCTATCTTATTTAGTGAAGGTTTGTAAATATAAAATATCATCCCTTCAAATCCCTGAATTTCTAAATCAAGCGAAAAGTTAAACATCTCGACTGAAGAGTCTTCAGTCCTAAATCTCATTTCTAACATAATGTGGGAAAAATTTTCTATATACGGGAAAAACCAAGGGGGATTTCTCTCTGCTTCAAACGATATCATTTAATCTCTACTCCTAATATATCTCATTAAGATGATTTATATATATTTTATACCTATTTATACTTCTTCACTCGAAGAAGTAAATTGCACATAATAAATCTCCATCAATATTTTTAATATTTGCGCTTTATTCCCTTTTATAACGCGAATAATAGGAAAAAACCACTATTAATAATTGTATGATAATCGAAAAAGCAGTTATATATATTTTATATGCGCCTAATTACTATATAAAAAATAATTAAATTAGAAGGTTTGTCTAATTTGGATCCTCTAAATATACTAAAAATAATCACGACAATAATCACAGCCGTTATAGCACTAATTATTGGATTACGGGTTCTTTCTTTAAACAAAAGTGACTTGTTGAATAGATGGTTTGCCTTATACTTTATATCCTCGTCCTTAGGATTTACAATCTATGCTATTTACCATTTAATTTTAAATAATAAGGATATAATTATTCCACTAATGGTGACAGCCCATATCTTTTTCAATTTTAACTCAATTTCCCTCACAATGACCCTGTTTGTGTTAGAAAAACATACCAAGATCGCCATGAGCATGAAGTATCTAGGAACTATGCTAATCATATTCTTCGCCATGAGTATTGGTTATTTTATATTTCCTCCCTATCTAGACATGGGTGATTACGCCCTTGGTATAGTCAATACTCATACTCTTCCCGGGTTGTTAATTTTTGTAAATGCTATTCGGATATTTCTAGCCATATATGCTGCTTTAAGATATATAGTAATAAATAGAAAAATAGAGGGAGAAACTAAAAATAGAATAAAATGGTTCTCATTAGGGGTAATTACAATTATTTTAGGACTTTTTAGTAATTTAGTAGGAGGATTGCTATCTTTAATTGTTATAGAGATTTTAGCTTT
>JAEOTS010000138.1 GCA_016839745.1 Promethearchaeota archaeon | reverse complement strand
TGGATTCAATTGGATTATTGCTAATTTTTATAATCAAAAAGGCTTCACTGATGATTTTCTTGGCAGGATAATTCATCAGCGATTTTAGACCACTGAAGATCGAGTATTTCTTGAAGTTCAATTAAGTCTTTTTCAGACAATTTTGAAAATCGTTTTTGTCTCGATAAGTAATCAATTAACGGAGCTCTTTTTGATGGATCTAATAATGATTTACTTTTCTTTGATAATGTTAAAACGCCATTTTCGATTTCGTATAAAATCCATGAACCTGTTTTAACTGCTAACCGAGGTATTTCAATAGAATCTTCGGATGCAATACCCCATCCAGGAGGACAAGAAGCTAAAATGTGGATGTATTTACATCCTTCAATTGATTTTGCTTTTTTAAATTTCTCATAGATATCGAGAGGTTCGCTTACAGAACATGTGGCTACATAAGGGATTTCGTGTGCTGCCATTATCCTCGGTAAATTTTTCTTGTATCGTTCCTTTCCTAATGTGGTTGTAGTTGTTATTGCTCCATGAGGAGTACTAGAAGATCTTTGAATCCCGGTATTCATGTATGCTTCGTTATCGTAACAACAATAAATAATATTGGAATTTCTTTCAGCAGCACCACTTAAACCTTGAATTCCGATATCTGTAGTACCTCCATCACCTGCAAAAACTAGGGTCGTCATTTTTTCCCAGATTTTGCCTGGAAATTTATGAGATTTTGCTTTAAAAGCTGCAGAAACTCCCGTTGCCGCAGCTGCAGCTGCTGCAAATGCCATATTCATAAATGGAAAATTTGGTGCTGTCTTTGGCCATAAACCTACAACAACATTTAAACAACTTGCTGGTGTAACCAAGGATGTATTTGGTCCAAGTGCTTTCATAGCCCATCTTAAAGCGATTTCAAGACCACATCCCGCACACGTGGAATTCCCTGCTAAAAAATATTCTTCTTGTCCTATTTCTAATGCTTCTTTAAGAGATACCATATTTAATCAACCTCCAATAATCCATCCCAGAAAGTTCCTTCAATCATGTCTTTTGGGAGTTCTCCAGTTTCACTTAATTTACTCAATACTTTTAATTGATTTTTCTGTTGTTCTAATCCAACTTCTCTACCGCCTAAACCCATCACGATTGGTAAAACTTTTGTGGTTGCTCCAGAACCGTATAGAGCTGTTAACACTTCACTACTTACTGGCCCCCCAGTTGGGGATCCAAACGCAGTAGCTCTATCAGCAACTCCAAGAACTTTAACTTTATTAGCAATCTGAATTATGTCTTCAACGGGAAAGGGTCGTAAATATCTTAATTTTACACATCCCACCTTATATCCTTCATTCCTAAGAGCATCAACCGCTTCTTCCATCTGCATAGCGAGTTCACCATAATTAAGTATAGCAACTTCTGCATCTTTCATTTTATATTCTTCGATTAACCCATTTCCATATGGTCTACCAAATTTTTTCTCAAATTCCGCTGCGACATCCTTAATTTTTTGTTTAGCAAGCATATGAGTATAATGGATTTTTAACCTAAATTCGTTGTAAAAACCAGATGGCATGATTAAATTCCCGTGCATCATTGGTCTTTCAGGATCGAGAAAAATGTGGGGCCATCCTCTCTCATCCGGGAGTGGTGGTAGAAAATCATCGACATCATCTTGGTCCTCGATGGTTACAGGTTTAGATGTATGGGAAAGAGTAAATCCACCATAAGCTACGAATTTAGGCAATAAAATATCGTGATCTTCGCTAATTTTATAGGACATTAAAATATCATCATAAATCTCTTGATGACTTGATGCAAATGAAATCATCCATCCGGTATCTCTGCAACTTATTATATCAGTAAAGTCTGCCCAAATGTTCCATGGAGGAGCAGGACCTCTCGAAGCGATGGTAGTTACTATGGGCAATCGCGCACCTGCCGCCCAATGAACCATCTCATACATGTAAAATAATCCTTGTCCCGAAGTAGCAGTGAAGGTGCGAGTCCCTGCAGTGCTTGCGCCTATAATTGAAGCCATAACCGAATGTTCGGATTCAACTTTAATATATTGAGTTCCTGGCATCTCACCATTATCTGCAAACTCTGATAATTTTTCTACCACAGTAGTTTGAGGCGTAATAGGATAGGCACTTATCACTTGGACCCTTGCAGATTTCGCAGCGTAAGCTGCAGCCACATTTCCTTTAATTATTTTTGTTTCTCTTTCCTGAATAAAATCTTCTTGTGCTTCAACCATATTAAACTTCACTCTCTCTAATCATTTCAATACTTTTTGTAGGGCACTCTTTAGCACATATGCCACAACCTTTACAATAGACATAATCTACTTCAAATTCTCCATCTTCATTTCTGATTATTGTACCTTCGGGACAATACATCCAACAAATGCCACACTTAGTACAGTTTTCTCTATCTACAACCGGTTTAAACGTTCTCCAATCTCCTGTGGTTCCAATACTTCCTTTTATGGGAAGTGATATTGGGATTGGGGGTAATTCTTTCCAATTTTTATATTCTTGAACTTCAGGTCTTTTATCCTTATCTTCACATATGTTCTTCCATTTCACTTTGGTCATTCAAATTCAACCTCCTTAACATTATTGTAAGCCTCGATAGCTACTTCTAGATTCTTCTTACCCCTAGTCTCTCCAAATTCACTATAGATCACTTTTTTCATCGTGTCTAAGTTATAAAATCCGGATAACTGTCCAAATGCCCCAAGCATTGGAATGTTTAATATCGGTCCACTCGAATGCATAAATCCTAATTTTATACAGATTCCTGTAGCATCAACAATAAAAATTTTTATGTTTTCGGGAAATTCACAAGTATCGATAGGATTTTTGGTATTAATTAATAATGTAACTCCACTTTTTACTGTCTCCAAAACTCTAGGAATCTCTAACAGGGAGGGGTCAAAAATTAACATATAATCGGGATCGGTTACGCTATCGTATGTTTTAATCGTTTTATTCCTTGATAGCTTAGTAAACGCTTGGATAGGGGCTCCTCTCCTCTCAGCTCCAATAATAGGTATTGCAATGGCATCTATAAAACTTTCCTCATAAGCCAATTGCGCTAGTAGTTGACTAGCAGTGATAGCTGTTTGACCCCCTCGACCATGAAAAGTGATTTCTATTATTCCATTATCCGTCAATTTTTTCCATCCTTGATTTATTTGATCTTATAATTTTGATAATAATAAAAGCCGTAAAACTATAATATAGTTTTTTTTTTTGGAAAACTTATAAAATTATCGTAAATAGAACTATTAAGGTAAAGTAACTAGCAATAAATTAAAAATTTCTGGAAAAAATTTATAAGGACGCCACTTAAATTGATGAAAATTAACAATAACTGTAATTTAACCTTCAAAAATATAGAAAGTGATTAACGATGTCAGAAAAATCAAAAAATGAAGAAGTGGAATTTTCATTCAAATGTCCTACCTGCAAAAAAGGTAAAATAAAAATTACTAAAACTACATATGACGTACCTGACGGAGATAAAATGTTACTTATTAAGTTTGAATGTGATGTTTGCGAATTTTCTAATAATGATGTTATTCCACTAACCACCAACAATACTCCAGGAATAATGACTTTGAGAGTTTCGAATGAAAAAGATTTAAAATCAAAAATCTATCGTTCCCCCGTTGGAAGATTAGAGATTCCTGAGTTGGAACTATTTGTGGAGCCTGGTCCAAACGCAGATTTCTACTACACCAATGTGGAAGGCATATTATTTAGATTTGAAAATGCTGTTTCAATTTATCGCAAAAATCTCGATGATGACGATGTTCAAATAGAGGAAATAGATAAAATTTTACAGGATCTTCAAAAAGCGTCAAAAGGAGAATTTAAATTCACTTTAATAATAACTGATTCCGGGGGAGGAAGCTATATTATTCCAACGGATGAATCAAAATACTCGTTTGAAAAATTCGAAAATAAAGAACTAAATTAAAAGTAATAAATGAAATTATCATTATTTCTAATTAGATACTTATATTTAAAATTGATATATCATAAGTGTGAAATCAAATGACAATTAAAAAAATTGGAATCCTCACAGGAGGCGGAGATTGTCCAGGCTTAAATTCGGTAATCTATGGAATAATGTTAAAAGCTTATGACGCAGGAATAGAATGTGTTGGAATTCTTAAAGGTTGGAAGGGTCTTATAGAAAATTTAACAATACCACTCAATATTGCAGAACAGGATGATTTACATACTATTGGAGGGACTATATTATACACAAGTAGAACCAATCCATTTAAAGGAGCTGAATCTAAAGAAAAAGTTGCTCATGTATTGGTAGATAAATTAGAAGAATTAGGAATTGACGCTTTAATCGCGATCGGAGGGGACGACACTTTAAGCGTTGCCGACGCTATGTGCAAATACGCAAATGCAAATGTAATCGGATGTCCCAAAACGATTGATAATGATCTAGCAGGGACACATTACACGTTTGGGTTCTGGAGCGCTGTGCAGCTTGCTTCTAATGCAATGGATAATCTAACAACTACAGCTAGGTCGCACCAACGAGTTTTTGTTGTAGAAATTATGGGCAGAGATGCAGGATTTCTTACAATGTATAGTGGAATTTCTGCTGGTGCTGATATAATACTAATTCCTGAAACGCCATTCGATTTCGAAAAGGATGTTGTTGATGTACTTAGAAATAGAGTAAATGCGGGATATACATACCACATTATAGCAACTTCTGAGGGTGCTTATCCTAAAAATGAATCGTTAGAAAGAGATTTTAAAACTATTTCGAAAGCAACTATCGCTAAATTACCAAAAGATGCATATGGTAATCCTTTACTCGTTAAATTAAATATATCAAAAATATTAGTTGATGAGTTAAACCTTCGAGAGGATCTAAAAGTGGAATTTAAAAATAATGGAGTTGAGTTTGAGTGTAGAAGTGTAGTTCTTGGGCATACGATGCGAGCAGGAACGCCCAACTCTTTCGATCGAATTTTAGGATTACGATTTGGACTTGCAGCTATGACACTTGTATTAGAGGGCAAGTTTGGTAACATGGTATCACTTCAAGGAAATAAAATCGAGATGATTCCTCTTTCTGAAGGCGTTAAGAAAAAGTATATAACTACAGATAATGATAAAATGGAATTAAGAGATTTATTGGTTAAAATAAGATATTTGTCTAAGCAAAAGTGAATTATGCCAGTAATTTACGATGAAATTACTTATAAGGTAAATAGAGATGGAGAATTAAAAATTCAGAATTCTCTATTAAGTGACATTTCAGATATCGAAGGGCTGGAATCTCTAAAAAACTTAAAAAAATTATTAATTACTGGTAGTAAAATATCGAAAATTAGGGGATTAGAGAATTTAAAAGATTTGGAAGAGCTAGATCTTACGGGAAATCAGATTTTAGAAATAGAAGGACTTGAGAATCTTACCAATTTAGTCAGGTTAACCCTTAATTTGAATCAAATTAAAGAAATAAAAAATATTGATTCACTAAGAAAATTGAAAATTCTAAATCTTGGTAATAATCAGATTTCCGAGATAAAAGGGCTCAAGAAACTTACTAATTTAGAAATTTTTAGTATAGGGAATTATAAAAAGTATATTGGTTCTTCAGAAATTAATCAGATTTCGGAAATTAAAGGACTGGAATCGTTATCCAAATTAAAACTTTTAGGTCTTCAGAACAATCAAATTACAGAAATAAAAGGACTTGAAACCCTAACAAATCTAGATAAATTATACCTTCGCGGAAATCAGATTTCAGAAATAAAGGGACTTGAGAATCTTAAAAATTTAGAAAAATTGAACCTTAATGATAATAAAATTACAGAAATAAAAGGACTCGAGAATCTTTCGAAGTTAATCGAACTATATCTTGAAAACAATCAAATTTACGAACTAAAGAATATTGATACCCTTAAGAGTTTAAAGGATTTATGGCTTAGCAATAATAGGATTAAAAGATTAGACGATCTCAAATTCATTTCAACATTAAATACTGCAGATCTTAGTGATAACCAGATTTTTTACGTAAATTGGAACAAATTTGATAAATATAAGATTACAGAAAAGATTTGGCTTACTAGAAATCCAATATGGACTACATTATAAATGTAAATTAAAAAAAAGTTGAGGAAAATTTTCAAGTATAGCTTTCAACCAAAATATTTTTCCTCTTCATGATCAGCGGCAATAGCGTCTTTTTCTACATCTCTATCAAACCATTTCTCGCTGAGGATTTCTTTATAATATTCATGTTGTATTATGAGGGACATTATCTCTGTTGTCCCAGTCCACAGTTCCCCAAGTCTTGAATCCCGCAGTATTCTTTCGATGGGGTAAACAGTAGTATACCCAATTCCCCCCATTACTTGCATTGCATTGTTTATAATTTTCCAGCAGGCTTTAGTAGAGAATTTTTTAGATTCTGATACCAGTCTTCTCTGCAAAGCGGCTGGTGCTCCAGCATCAATCGTTCTAGCGGTATTTAAAACGATTGATCTCGCTGCGTCTAAAAGCGTAATACTATCAGCTATTTTAAAATTCACGGCTTGAAAGTTTTTAATTGTCTGTCCAAATGCTTTTCTTTTTGTCGAATACTTAGTAGCAATATGAAGACATGTTCTGGCCGATCCTAATGAACCCGATGCAGTTGTAAGACGTTCGGGGACCATCATTTGATAAAAAATTAATCCTCCCTTCCCTTCTCCCATAATGATATTTTCTTTAGGAACTTGAACGTCTTCAAATTTGAGTCTTCCTGCGCCACCTCCTCTTGTTCCAAGAAGTCCATATATGTATTCAGTCTCAACACCCTTACTACGATCTACAATAAATAAACTGAGTGATGATCGAGGATCAGATTTAGGATCTAGGTTGGTTTTAGCATAAACTAGAAAAAAATCAGCTCCTTCAGCCCCCACAACAAAACGTTTCTCCCCGTTTAATATATAATAATCGCCATCTTTAACAGCAGTGCAAGTTGCGCCAAAAAAATCAGACCCTCCTCTTGGTTCTGTTAACGCTTCTGCGGTATATTTTTTACCTTCACACATCGGCTTCAAGTAATTTACCTTCTGGTCCTCAGAACCAAATAAATTCATGGCTTCTCCAGTAATTATAGGAAGAGAATATAAACACGGTAGAGAGCTCCCTAATACCCCTATTTCTTCAAGAGCAACAACCTCACACTCCCAATTTAAGCCTCGACCACCGAATTCCTTAGGGAACCTTAATCCTATAAGATTTTTTTTACCGAGTTTCTGTAAGAACTCGGTTGGATAATTAATTTCTTCTTTATCCATTTGTTTAATTAAGGAATGAGGAACTTCGTCTCTTACGAATGCACGTACCTCTTCTTTTATCTTTTTGGCATCTTCACTTATTAAATAATCAAACATTTTTACTTCTCCCTAAATATTTTTTAATGCTCAATAAAAATAATAGATAGTCTAAAATTTATTAGTTTACAATTATTAAATTTATCATTAGTTTATGGGGAATATGGTGTTTTTAAAGACCAGAAATCCATAAATGAAATTATGTTATTCAATTACTTAACGATTCAATTATGCTTACAGAAGGTAAAAAGAAATATAAGAAGTACCCAAAGCCATTTATAGTATTGGTTTTTGCCACTTTCATTGATAGGTTAGGAGGTTTCTTATTATTTCCCTTTTTTTCAGTATATCTTATCGATCATTTTAATGTGACAATAGTAGAGGTAGGAGTTTTATTTTTTATATTTGCGCTTGGAAGCATAATTGGTAGTACGATAGGAGGTGCATTAACTGATAAATATGGTCGTCGGTCGATGCTACTTTTCGGATTAATTTCAAGTGGTATTGGAAGTATCCTGATGGGAATAGTTAATGATTTATATCTTTTTTTCATAATAGCAGCAGTTTTAGGCGTTTTAGGTGATTTAGGAGGTCCAGCACGGCAAGCAATGGTTGTAGATTTACTTCCAGAAGATAAACGAGCTGATGGATTTGGATTATTAAGAGTAGCTGTAAATCTTTCAGCAGTAGGAGGTCCGATTCTTGGGGGAATGCTATATAGATATTCTTATTTGATATTGTTTGTATCAGATGCTGTCAGTAGTTTAATAACTGCATTAATTGTATTCATTGTTATCCCTGAAACGAAACCGGAAAAACAAGATGATGAACCCGAAGAATCGATAGGGAAAACGCTAATAGGTTACATAGAAGTAGTAAAAGATTATGTTTTCATTCTCTTTCTCGCTGTATCTGCTTTGACGGTGTTAGTTTACATGCAAATGAACAGTACATTATCGGTATTTTTATGGAAAGTTTACAATTTCCCATTAGAGTGGTTTGGAGCTTTACTAAGTATGAATGCTTTGATGGTAGTAGCACTCCAGTTCTGGATCACAAGAAGGACTGCAAAGTATGCACCTATGAAAATGATGGCTCTAGGTACACTTCTTTATATGTTTGGTTTTGGGATGTATGGTTTTGTCTCTGAATGGTACTTGTTTTTCGTCGCGATGGCTATTCTAACAGTTGGGGAAATGATTGTAATACCAGTTTCGCAAGCTACTGTTGCACGATTTGCTTCTGAAGATAAGCGAGGTAGATATATGGCAGTTTACGGCTTTCATTGGTCCATTCCAACTTTATTTGGAGTTTCAGGGGCTAGTTTTGTCTATTTTTATATTGGACCGAATTGGGTATGGTACATTGCGGGAATTTTATGCTTGATTGCAATCTTTGGTTTTTGGATCCTTAATGGAGTTACAAAAAAACGGCTTACTAAAAAAACTGATACTTTGGTAGAAGAATTAGGATTAGAATTGAGAGAAAAAATAATTGAATAAAAAACAATTCTTTTATCTAATTGTATTTAAACTAATTTTTGAAATTTAGAGGTGTAATATCGAGAGCTATATTGAGGTATTTTGGAAAGATATATTTAATTTCGTGAAAGTTCAGTTTCACGAACTAGTAGAACAAATAAATCACATTAGATTTCAAAAATCTTTTTAGCTTTTTCTTCTACTATTGTGTTGTTAACTAGGTCCCAAATTTCGCTGTAGAAGAACTCTTTATCGTTTTTTACTATTAGCGGTAAACTTTCAACACAGGCACTCATATCACAATAAAGGCTATTAAATGTAGGATTTTTCATTAAAGGATCGTCAAAATCTTTAGGATCTTGGTAGTCTAAAACTTTATAATCAATATTTTTATCCTTAAGCCAAGTCAATAACATTTCACAGAAAAAGCAACTTTTTTTAATTACAATCTTAAATTGAGTCATGTTTGAAAAATTAAAACACAAATTATTAAACTTTTATTTTATAATTTGAAAATTAAAGCTCAATTTCGAATGTAACCTTAAGATATTCGTATTTGGAATTAAGTAATTTTAGTATACTCTTTGCAAATTTTCTTAGGTTTTGTGCATGCACTGGTTTCTCTTCTGCTTGTTCTTCGTAAAAATCATGAATAACCTTTCTTGTTTCACCTACTCCGTTAGCATTATAAAATTTTTGCCAATGAGTAGAGATACTACAGAGGGATTTTATTTTCTCGTCTGGATATTTAGATTTATCTAAAATATGACCTTTATATTTTCTAATAGCCTCGCCGACTTTTTCAAGGTGGTCTGCAATTGCTAAGGAATAGCGGCAAATACTTATTAAATTAGAAGTGGTTCTAGTATTTCGCGTATTAGCAGCCTGTTCAAAAGAACTCCATGCATCTAACCACTCATCTTTGTGTATACCATCAACACCATTGTTCACCATTGCTACATTAATAATATCGCTTAAATCTACATCGTGACCTCTTTTAATTTTTTTATCAAAAATTTCTTTTAAACTTGAACCAGTGAGATAACTACCAGCTCCAAAATCGAGTAATTGATTAAGGTTATTCGCAGCAAAAAGAGTTTCATGCCTATTTTCTTTAGTTTCAAATTTATTCCACTCTACAGTTTTTTCCCATTCTCCTGTTTCTTTATCTTTTACAAAACTGCATTCCTTCAAAGAAGAGTCCAATAAATTGGTCTTAAACATCCAAAAATCGATATCGTCTGTAAATCTTTTCCTTCTCCAATCCCGGGTGGTATATTTGCCTAAATAGAGTTTTAACGTACCTCTAACTAACGAAAATTTCCCGTTTTTTAATACTTCACGAGCATCTTCACAATAATGGTGATTAGGATCTTGCGAACAAAGTTCAATTTTCTTGAGAACTTTTCTCGCTTCACTCGCTACTACATCACAGGGTATGCTACCATCAGATGGATACGCTCTAGATCCCCCTTCAATAAAGGTTTCAAACAATTTGAAATCGTCTTCCGGTATAGCATACCAAGGATTATGAAAATTAGCTTTACTAAAGATGTAATGAGTAAAACCCTTTTCATCCTTCAGAGTTTTATCGATAAGAAATGAAACATCCCTAAGGTTATCTCCTTTTTTTATTGCATCAGCTTTCTTATCCCAAATTCCACTCATATAATGATCTCGTTTAATATTTAATAAAAGTATAAGAGTAATTTTTCTTAAATCTTATTTTTATAATTTAAACCATTATTCCATCATAAATAGTAAAATTAAAAGGATATTTTATATTTGATTTAAAAGATCATGAGCAATTTCTTTTCAGTTTTCACATATACGCCGTGGGACAATCTTAACACAAAAATTTTGACCCAAGTTAAATTGTTATCACTGAAAAATATAATTAAAACATTTCCCGTAATTGAACCGGGATTCTTTGATGATTTGCTCTCTAATATGTATAATTTCAAGCATTATTCTTGGGTTGAAAGTATTAAAAGAATCGTTGGTCCTGATAAGGAGGATTATGACATAACACCGTGGAATCTTATATGGGGAATGGACAGTGAACGCAGAATTTTCCAAATTCTCATTCAAAAAGTTAAAAGCGAATTTAAGGATTCACAAGCAACATTAGTAGCATTAGCACCTCCGGAATTAGCTAAATTATTTGAACAATACAAAGAAGGAGCTATATTGCGAACATTATCACTACTAAACAATCCGAAAAAAATGAAATTTTTAATGGTTTTAGCACCTAAAGGAAAATCTATTGCTGAAGAACAACAGATGCTTCAAATTAATGAGAAAGATTTAGAAAGAGTGCAGTTTATTAACACTTTGAAGCAAATGCCTAACATCAAGGGACAATGGTTTCCAACTTTTGATGTAAAATGTCCAAATTGTAACGGTCCACTAACAGAGGTTTATGCTCCTGAAGTTGGGCTAGTTTGTAAACGGTGCGGGTTTAAAAGAGTCAAATGAAACTTTTTTTTTTACAATGTATAATAATTATTTTTATTTTATGATCCCATCTGTAACTTATCACTTAAAATAAAAATTATAAGAGAATTATCAATCATGTATGTTGCCGCACTTGACCTTGGAACTACGGGATGCAGGACTTATATTTTTGATTTGGCAGGATCAATTTTAGCTAGTGGTTATCAAGAGTGGGAAAGCTTTTATCCCCAACCGTCATATGTGGAACAGGATGCGAATTTATGGTGGGAATCTATTAAAGAAACCACTGAAGTTGCTATTAAAAGGAGTGGAATCGATAAATCGGAGATTGTGAGTCTTTCTGTAACAAATCAGCGAGAAACTATTGTGCCTGTTGATATAGAAGGCAATCCACTTTATAATGCGTTAGTTTGGCAAGATAGACGCACTACAGACCAAGTAGATTTTATAAAGAGTAAAGTAGGTATAGACAAAATTTATCGGACAACAGGATTAACGATAGACCCTTATTTTTCAGCAACCAAAATTCTTTGGTTTAAAGACGAAAAACCGGAGATTTATCAAAAGACGCATAAATTCCTACTAGTTTCGGATTATATAATTTATAAGTTGACGGGGAAATTTTACACAGATCATTCTAACGCTTCAAGAACAATGTTATTTGATATTAACCATTTCAAATACTCAGAAGACATCGCTTCGGAATTAGAACTAGATTTGGATAAGATGCCAGAAACGATCGAAAGCGGAATTGAGATAGGAGAAATTAGTACCGAAGAAATTTTATTTGATAAAAAAACTTTGGTTGTTTCAGGAGCGGGAGACCAACAATCAGCAGCGTTGGGAGTAGGAGTTGTCTCTCCAGGTAAGGTAAAATTAACCACGGGAACTGGAAGTTTTTTGTTAGCGTATCTGGAAAAACCTAATTTTGATCCAAAGAAGAGAGTATTATGTAGTTGTCACGCAATTCCTGGCGCATGGGTTCAAGAAGCGAGTATTTTTACTACTGGTGCTTTTTTAAGGTGGTTTAGAGACGAGTTAGGAAAAGAAGAATGCACAATAGCTGAAGAACAAAATCAAGATCCATATAATATTTTAACAGAAGAAGCAGAAAAATCACCCATTGGTGCTAATAAGTTATTAGCAATTCCTCATTTAGTCGGTGCTGGGGCACCACATTGGAATCCATATGCGAGAGGTTTGATATATGGGTTATCATTAGGTCATAAAAGAAGAGATATTGTCCGCTCTATATTAGAAGGAGTAGCTTTTGAGGTCAAAAAAAATATCGAAGTTTTTAGAGAATTAGGATTGGAGCCAAAAGAATTAAAGCTTACTGGAGGAGGATCTCGCTCAGATTTTTGGAATCAAGTTTACTCTGATGTTTTAGGAATGACTTGCGTTAGAAATGTGATTGAGGAAGCCACATCTTTAGGAACTGCAATTTTAGCTGCAAGTGGTGCAGGGCTGTTTTCAGATGTTGTTAGCGCTGCTGAAAATATATGTAAAGTGGATAAAAAATGGATCCCAGATGAGAATCGTCAGAAAGTTTATAGTAAAATATATAAATTATCGAGCGAGTTATATTCAATCCTAAATGAAAAGGATTTTCATAAATGTTACATCGAAACGCTTCAAAATAAAGGATCTGATTAAAATATTTATTTTTTTATGTTTCTATTTAAATCTTAGCTATAATACTCAATTTTATATATTTAGAATGTTATAAATTTCTTAAATATAATAGAATAGTGAAAAAAATGGAAGAATCATATTCAGGTTCTGAAGAAATTTATCCTTCAAACCAAAGAGTAGTAGGGAATATATTTTACATTTTTATCGTTCTTGCTTGCTTGACTTGCATTACGGGAGGTATCTGGTCAATATTTGACTTTCTCATGCCAACTGGGAAGTTAGAAACTTTCCTAAGGTTGAGTTTAGGATCCCAAATTGCTATAATCGCAGGAATTTTAGCAGGACTGTTTTTTCTTTTGATATTTTTCTTTGGATTATTTAAAAAAGGAAGAAAATGGGTGTTACACTTCATTTTCAATGTAAGAGAAATTGAGGAGAAGTATAAAAATCGTATTGATGTTAAAATTGCTGCTGGGGGTCTTTTAATAAGTATAATGGCAATTATTATAGGCGTGGTAATCTCAATAATTCAAGATCTTTTGCCTGGTTCTACTAGTACCCCTTTTTCTGCATTTTTAGATTCTTTTTCAGCTGGAAATTGGATTTTATTCGCAGGAGCCTCGTTATTTGCAGTTTTAGCTGTTACATTATTTATGATTTACTTCTGGAAAAATGGATATTATGTAATACTAAGAGTTATGGGAAAATTAGAGAAATAGAATTTAATTTTTTTTTTCCTTATTTTTAACGCAAACTAATATTTTTAAAATCAGTAAATTCTATCACTTATCTTCTTTTTATTAACTTTTATTCTTACCTAAATCAATGTCTTTAAAGCTTGGTATTGTTTTTAATTTTCTTCAATTACCTGATGTTATGAAATATCCATTTGTAATAAACAAGAGAAAAGATGGGATATTTGTTAAAAAGGGTTTATTTGTGTCTACAAAATCAATTGAAGGATATTTAATTGGCATAGTTGAAAAAATCGTTCTATTAAACGAATATTTTTCGGATGCCTTAACAATTAAAGCT
>JAEOTS010000137.1 GCA_016839745.1 Promethearchaeota archaeon | reverse complement strand
TTTTTTGTGTTTTAGCGTAATGGAGTAAATCAATGGAACAATCGTTTCTCACCTTAACTATTATTAAATCTGCTTCTTTAATCGATTTAGGCATTCTGGAAAGGTTAAAAAACTTTTTCGTAGGATCATGAAAATATAAGTTAATATCGGACAAATTTTTAAGTCGATTTATAACACCCTTTATTATTTCGTGATCTTCCCTAGCTGAAAAAACGACATTTCTTATCATCAATTAAAAATAAAGAAGCGCAGAATATTCTTAAATTTTCCTTCAATGCATACCTTCTTTTTCTATTAAATATTTTGAAAATTAATAACATTTTTAATAAAAGGGGATATAAATTTGAAAGAAAAAGCATTTAGTAAATTTCTTCGAAGACAAGTGTTATTAATTGGATTACTCTACATGGGAGATTACCTTTTCTTTTTCTTCGAGCAAAATTATTTCAATACTTTCTTAGATCACGTACTTCTTTTACCAGAACTATACATTTCGGTCATGGTCTCATTATCAGCGACAATGGGCTTAATAATTATGATCGTATGGGGTATAATTAGTGATAATACAAGGTCAAAGTATGGAAGAAGACGTCCCTATCTACTTTTAGGGGTTGTTGCAGGTATTGCTATGATGTTTTATGGATTATCGTTGAATTACTACTTATGCTTAATAATTGATGTTTTGATTATTGGCATTGCTTCAAATGCATTTCTCGTAGCTGAACGATCTCTTATCCCAGATACAGTTGAAATTGGGAAGAGGGGAAGAGCAAACGGTATTATAAACTCCATTAGCTACATAGGTTTAATAATCGGTGTAGCATTCTTACTACTTGGAAATGAATTATTTGGAATTCCTGATCCTCGTCCAGGTGCAACAGGCACAATTATAACTCAAGAGGGCCACTTTATTTTATTATCTGTTGGAGGTTTTGTATTTGCTTTAGTTGGAAGTATAGGATTCTTATTCATAAAAGAGAAACCAGTTTCAGAACTTCCAGAGAAGAAAAAGTTTTTTGGTGAATTAAAGCATACCTTTAATATAGCAGAATTGAAATCCCATAAAGAATTCTATAAAATTCTTATTGCCTTTGTCATATTCCATTCTGGTATTTCTTCGATTATGCCCTTCTTATTTATTTACATCTTCGATCAAGGGCTTACAACTCTGCAACTCTTAACGGGGATCGCTATCGCTTTTCCAGTTGTATTCATCGCAACTATTTATTTAGGTAGATTGTCAGATAAATTTGGAAGAAAAAGATTCGTTCCTATATCTATGATTATCGTAAGCATAGGATTTCTAATAATGCCCTTTTCTTCAGGGAATTATATCCTTTTTATGATTGGTTTGCCATTTGTGTTAGTAGCTGTATTATCATTAGTAACACCCTTGAATGCGTGGTCTCAAGATTTGTTACCAGAGGATAAACGTGGAAAATTTACAGGAATACTAAATATTGTTACCACTGTATCACAGATTATAGGTTCCTTCGCAGGAGGGATAGTTGCTACATTTTTTGGCATTCCTTGGATATTCCTACTCGGTCCCGTCTTTTTTCTAGCCTCGATTCCACTCTTTCTGAAAGTAAAAGAAACTGTAAAAATTTAATAATTTTGAGATATTGTTTTTAAAATAATTTCAATACTCTTAAGTGTGTCAGAACGCTAATATATCGAAGTTCTATGTATAGTTTATTTTAAAATCTTTTAAATAATATCAACTCATAAATGAAATATTATGGCGAATAAAATCAATATTTGTCTTATTGGTGTAGGAGATGTCACAAGTGCTTTAGTTCAAGGAATTGAAAAGTATAAAAAGCATCCAAATGAAATCATAGGCTTATTACCAGAAATTACTCAATATCAAGTTGATGATATAAATTTTGTATTAGGTATTGATGTTAATTCAGACAAAGTGGGTAAAGATCTAAGTAAAGCGATTTTTACTGAACCAAATTGCAATATGATTTTTTTCAAACCTGAATTTCTAAACGCTCCAGTGCTAAAAGGCCCAGTATTGGATGGTTTAGATAGCAATA